>SCTL01000252.1 GCA_004297495.1 Verrucomicrobiota bacterium | reverse complement strand
GCGCAATACAGCTATCTGAAGCCAGGGGATTATTCGTTCCAGGTCGTCGCGTGCAACAACGACGGCGGTTGGACGCCGGTGGCGGCCACGATGCGCCTGACCGTGCAGCCGCATTTTTATGAACGCGGATGGTTCATCGCGCTGGCGATTTTCGCGGCGACCGCCGGAGTCGCCGGAGCGGCGCGGCATATTTCCGTGCGACGGATTCGCAAGCGGCTCGAACACCTCGAACAGCAGCAGGCCATCGAACGCGACCGCGCGCGCATCGCCAAGGACATCCACGATGATCTCGGCGCCGGCTTGACGCACATTGCGCTTCTCAGCGATCTGGCGCGGCCGGGAGTTTCGGCGGAATTGCAGCCGCAGCTCGGACAGATTTCCGAAGTGGCGCGGGAACTGACGAGTCACATGGATGAAATCGTCTGGGCGATCAGCCCCGAAAACGATTCGCTCGACGGCTTGATGACGTACGTGAGCAAGTTCGCGCAGGATTATTTGAGCGCGGCGGGGATTCGCTGCCGGCTGGACGTGCCCGCGCAATTGCCGCCGCTGATGTTGCAGGCGGAAGTACGGCACAATCTGTTTCTCGCGATCAAGGAAGTGATGAACAACGTCGTCAAACACGCGCGGGCGTCGGAAGTGTGGTTGCGACTGACGCTGCAACCGAAATCTTTCACCCTCACCATCGCGGACAACGGGCGCGGGCTGGCCGCCGCGGAAATGGACGACTCGGCCCGGCGCGGACGCGTGCAGACCGGTCACGGCCTGCCCAATCTGGAGAAACGACTTGCGCAGAGCGGCGGGCGATGCGTTGTTAGCAGCGCACCCGGCCAAGGCACGAAGGTTGAGATGACCCTGGGCATCAGTGGCGTCTCACCGGAATTGGCGAGTAGCGGAATCGGCCATCAACACTAGACTCATCATGTCGCCAGGTGGAAAACCAAAACCCCACGGCGAAGCGTCGTCCCACGCGGCGGAAACTGCCGCGGCGCACAGTGCGAAGGGGACGCCGAATCGTGAGAAGAAAAAAATGGCCATCCGGGTATCCATTGTCGAAGACAACGCGCGCGTCCGCAGCGGGCTGGAAAAGCTCATGCAGCTTTCCTCGGGCTTTGAATGTCTGAGCGTTCACCCGAGCGCCGAGGCGGCGTTGAGCGAATTGCCCGCGCAAAAACCCGACGTGGTGTTGATGGACATCAATCTGCCCGGCATGAACGGCGTCGAGTGTGTGCGCCAGCTCAAGCCCATCCTTCCCGGCACGCAGGTGGTGATGCTCACCGTGTACGAAAACACCGACCTGATCTTCAAGGCCCTCTCCGCCGGCGCGACCGGCTACATGCTCAAGCAAACGCCGCCGTCGGAATTGCTGGCCGCCGTGCGCGAAGTGCATGACGGCGGCTCGCCGATGTCCGGTCACATCGCGCGCAAGGTGGTGGCGTCGTTTCAACGGTCGGACGAATCGGCGCGCGAACTGGAATCGCTCACCACGCGCGAGCAACAGGTGCTCGATCACCTCGCCAAGGGATTTCTTTACAAGGAAATCGCCGAGGCCATGGGCATCAGCTACGACACCGTGCACACGCACATCCGGAAGATTTACGAGAAACTGCAAGTGCGCTCGCGCACGGAGGCCGTGGCCAAGCGCCTGAGCCAGTCACCCGGCCCGGCGCGATCAGCCGGGAGCGTCACTTAGGTTTCTGCCGGTTCTTTTGCGAATATCGAAGTCCGCCGCGCTAACCAGAATTGGTGATACCTCGGGAAGCGGGGACGGTGCTAGATTGAAATCGAACTCAGCGCATGAATTTGACGACGATTGTAAATATTGCAATGTCGCCGCGAACAGCGGTCGTGAAGTTTTAAACCATGCCAGCCCTGCCAACTTGAATTGATCACCTCCAACCCCAAAAGTCGAACCCAACATGAAAAGCAAAATGACCCTAAACCAAATCCGATGCTGGACGGTTAGCATTGCCACCAGTCTCTCGTTTGCTGGCAGCCTTTTCGCTGCTGACATCACCAAGCTGGATACTTCCGACAACTTAGACCAGGGGGCGGCTTGGAGCGGCGGTTTCCCGCCGACATTGGCTGATCGTGCGTTGTTCGACAGCACGGTAGCGCTCGGACCCGCCGCCGGGTCCTATCTGTTGGGACTGGACACAAACTGGTTGGGAATCGTGTTTACGAGTCCGGGAACAAACATTGTCATCGGCGCGGGCAACACGCTGCTGCTGGGCGCGCAGGGCATTGATATGTCGTCAGCGACCACCAACCTTACCTTGCAGTGCCCGGTCTTCGTTGGGGCGACTCAGGTTTGGAATGTTGCGAGTGGGCGAGCGTTGATCGCATCGGGTGCAATCGCCGGGACAAACGGGTTTATCAAGAGTGGTGCTGGCGTTCTCGGTCTCGGTGTTGCAAACACATGGACCAACGGCACGGTGATCAGTAACGGCGTGGTTTCGTTGGACGCCACGACGGCTACGCTCGGCGTGAATGCAATTGGCCATACCTTGACGTTGGCGGGCGGCGCTATCAGTAACAACTGGGGTACGGGCAATCAGGTTACTCATAACAACAGCATCGTTGTTCCAGCGGGCACCACCGGCACAATTAAGATGGGCAACCGTATCCGTCTGGCCAGCAACGGGAATGCGGCGTCCATATCGGGTGGCGGCACTCTGAATATCGTGTGCAGTTCGACCGTTACGCGCACCGACATCGGGTCTCAGGCTGGACCATTCACTGGAACGGTCAATTTTGTAAATGAGTTGGGTTTTGTGGGTCAAACAGGGCTGCGCTTGTTCATCAACGCCGGTGCATTCTCGGGTTTCAGCAACGCGACAGTCAACTTGGATGGTAACCAAGCTTGGAACTACAACTGTAATTCGGGTGGTAATACTTTCACCTATGGCACCTTGCAGGGAACAAACGCTTCGGCTCAGCTCGGGTT
>SCTL01000251.1 GCA_004297495.1 Verrucomicrobiota bacterium | reverse complement strand
CCCAACGGCACGTATGCCTACTTCGTGAGCATCAGCAGCAACGGCACGCCGACGTTTCCCTACAACATTGGCCGCGCGTTCTACGGCAATCCCACCGGCGCGGCGGCGACGATTGCGGAAACGGTGACGACAAATTTCCTCGGCGGCGCGAACCTGCGCGAGACGCTGAACGCGCCGACGAAAACCGGCAGCACGGTCGTGTTGACCTGGAGCGCGGTCGAAGGCGGAACGTATCGCGTGGAATCCACGACGAACTTGACGACCTGGATAACCAACGCCACGGGCGTCGCGGCGGCGCAGAACACCGGCAGCAACACGAACACGAGCACCGACACGATGAGGTTCTATCGCGTGAGCCGCACCGCTCTCGCGGCCTATGACGGTTCAAGCGGCGGTGGTGGCTCGACGGTCGCCGTTCCCGGCGGCAGTGCGTCGCGCGGCACGACCGTCTCTGTGACCATCACGCTCCCGACCACGCCCCCGTGGCCGCCGGCGAACGCCCCCATCAGCAGCGTCACGCTCGCGGGCACGATTGCCGGCACGAGCATCACCGACGCAACTCAAGGCACCGTGCTCTGCACCTTCACCATTCCCGCCGGCGCCCCGACCGGCGCACAAAACGTCGTCGTTGTTTTCAACATGGGCCCGACCTACACGTTGACCGGAGGCCTGACGATCAACTGACCCAAAATTTGTCTCGCGTGAGACAGGCGGCGGGTCGGGGCAAAACGTGTGTCGCCCCGGCCCGCTGATTCATTTAACCTCCAGCGCAACGACCGAACGCAGCGCACGCATGAAACCGCCAACGCCAGCCTCCACCTGCCGCGCCCGCAACGCAGCGCGAGGCCTGATGTGTGGGGCCTGGATGTTTCTTGCAGGCTGGAATCCGGCGTTCGGCGTGTCTCTGGAAATCAGCGTGACACCAAAATTCGCGGGCGAACCAATCCAGCCTGACTCGCTCCGCTACCAAACTTCCGCCGGCGAAACTTTTTCAATAACGCGCGTCAGCTATCTGTTGAGCGGCTTCGCGCTCCAACGCGCCGATGGTTCGTGGCTTGAACTCACGAATGAGATCGCGTGGTTTGATCTGGAGCGCGGCCATTCGTCCCATCGCGTCGCATCCGTCCTATCCGGCGAGTACCGCGCGCTTCGGTTCCACATTGGTCCGGATGAAACCCACAACCACGCGGATGTCGCCAAGTTTCCCGCCGACCATCCGCTGAACCCCAACCTCAACGGCCTGCACTGGAGCTGGCAAGGCGGCTACATTTTCCTGGCGCTCGAAGGCCTGTGGCGGCAGCCCGTAGCGGCGTCTCGGCAGAGCGCCGCCAACTCGAATGAAACGGCAGCGGCGCTCTCCCGAGACGCCGCTACGCGTTTCGACGGCTGGTCCTACCACCTCGCCCGCGACACCAACCGCACCCGCATCAATCTCTCCGCCCCGCTCGACCTCACCCGGGACACAAAACTTGAACTCGACTTCGATCTCGCCGCGCTGCTGAACGCCCCGCGCCCGCTCTCGTTCGCGCGCGACGGCTCGTCCACGCACTCGCGCGAGGGCGATCCCATCGCCGCCGCGCTCGTGGCGAATCTGCCCGGCGCATTTCACGTCCGCCGCGTGAGCGCGGCCACCGCCGGTGAAATCGCCGCCGCGAATGTGAAGCCGCTTTATCTCCCGGCGAAGTTCACGCCGTATCGCTTCCAGATGAGTGCCACGTTTCCGATTCCCGATTTGCCGCGTGACAATCCGCTCATCGAAGAACGCGTCGCGCTCGGCAAAAAACTTTTCCACGAACCGCTGCTCTCGAAAGACAACACGATCTCCTGCGCCTCCTGCCACGATGTGAAGCACGCCTTCGCCGACCCGCGCAAGTACAGCGTCGGCGTGCGCGAGCAAGTCGGCACACGCAACGCGATGCCGCTCTTCAATCTTGCGTGGAAGAATTCCTTCTTCTGGGATGGCCGCGCCCCGTCGCTCCGCGCTCAGGCGTTGATGCCGATTCAAGATCACACCGAGATGGACGAGAGCCTGACCAATGTTTGCACAAAGCTCGCCGCCCAATCGGCAATCGGCAATCGGCAATCGACAATTGATTACCCCGCGCTCTTCACCGTCGCCTTCAGTTCACCCGAGATCACGCCGGAGAAAATCGGCCTCGCCATAGAATCGTTTGTTCTCACGCTCACCTCGTTCGACTCGAAATTTGATCGCGCACTTCGCGGCGAGGAAAAACTTTCCAGCGACGAACAGCGCGGCTTGGAACTTTTCATGACCGAATACGATCCGCGCCGCGAACAGTTCGGCGCGGACTGTTTCCATTGCCACGGCGGGCCGCTGTTTCAAAGCCAGACTTTTGCGAACAACGGCTCGGATGGCGCGTTCAAGGACCTCGGGCGCGAGAAAATCACCGGCAAGGCGT
>SCTL01000250.1 GCA_004297495.1 Verrucomicrobiota bacterium | reverse complement strand
CATCGAGGTTTTGAAGACATGAAAACGGCGAAAAAATCCAAGCAGCAAAGTGCGGCGGCAGTTGGCAATGCCGGTGAAGGGCAGGGGACTCAGGCTGTTCCTCCCGCGCAGTCCACGGTGATTAAGCCGCCGTTCATCAGCTTGCGATGGTTTATCTCGAAGACGACGCGCGAAGCCACGGCGATGCACAAACACGTGCACCGAATTCTTCGCGCGCAATGTGACCTATTGAGTCCCGCCGCCATGCAAAGCGTGAGTGAAAGTCTGACGGCGTTGGCCGGTGCGATAAAAAGCAACGCGGCCACCGCGGAGTTGCGCAAAGGCATGACCGCGTTGGAAGAATCGGCGAACAAATGGCTGTTGCCTTATGCTCACGCCGCCTGGCGCGAGAACGTGGAGGTGCTGCTGGTGGCGCTGGCCGTGGCAATGGGCATTCGGACATTCTTCATTCAGCCGTTCAAGATTCCAACCGGCTCGATGCAGCCAACTCTTTATGGTGTGGTTTCATCGCCGGACTTCACCCGGATCACGTCCGAGGCGGATTATCAGGAGCAGATCAAAGCGCGCGATGCGCTGATCATCCCGACCGGCTGGCCGCGAGTCAGGGATTGGTTCGGCGGAATCACGTACGTGGACATCAAAGCGAAAACGGACGGCAGTTTGGATCGGGTGGATGATCCGGTTGGGATTCGCATCCTGAATTTTTACCAGAATCTTTACATCGGCGGAGTCGCGCACACGTTGTTTCTGCCGCCGGATTACGGCCAAGGCGATCTGAAGACGCGAGCGGGCTTGCGCTTGAATCAGGAATTTCACCAAGGCGACAGCGTCGTGCGGATGAAAATTCAGGCGGGCGATCATCTGTTCGTGGATCGCGTGAGTTACAATTTCCGAAAGCCGCAGCGTGGCGAAATCGTCGTGTTTCAAACCGCTGGGATTGAAGAGTCCGAGCGCCGCCGCTGGGGCGTTCCGGGCGATCAGTTTTACATCAAACGGATGGTGGCCATGAGCGACGAATCGGTGAAGATCGGCGACGATCAGCATTTGGTGATCAACGGCCGCCGCCTGGACGCGTCAACGCCCGGCTTTGAGAACGTCTATTCTGGCAATGCCGAGAGCGGCTACATTGGTCATGTGCCGATGCAGCGATTTGCTGAAGGTCGGGAGTATCATGTCCGCACCAATCACTTCATGGTGATGGGAGATAATACCCGGAACAGCCTCGATTCCCGCTTCTTTGGAGACGTTGACAGTAATGAGATCATCGGAAAGTCGTGGTTTGTGTATTGGCCGATCACGGAGAGGTTTGGGTTGGGTTACCGGTAAGACAGTTGCGCACACGAATCCCAAGCTAAGTCTGTGAGCAAATCTCTTAAGATATTATATTATGCTTATCCGGTTGGTTGACAAAGCTCCCTTTTAGCTCATCTTCGCGCTTACGCATTTTATGCCAGACGAATCTTTTGAGCAGGAGATAGCCAAGTTGCAGGCGCACAACCGCGATCTGGCAGCGCACTTGGAAGCGCTCGACCGCAAGTTCGAGGCAGACGCGCGCCGGGACGCATATTATTTTCACCTTGTTAAGGAGAAGGAGCGCATGGAGCGTGAGATAGCGGCGCGCGAAGGGCGACCCCACCAAGATGATGACGACCCAGACGGCACAACTCATCCAGAGCCGCCAGAAGACGACGAAACTGCTTAGGTGCGATTTCATCATTGTCCTCCTTTCACTAACGCACACTTGAAGATGAACCAGCCAGATTTTACTTCCGAAGACACAGCCCGCGCCGTTGATTTGATGGTGGATGCCGGATGGATCGAAAAGAGCAGAGTCACCCCGGAATTCAGCGAGACTTGGTTCACTGAGCCAGGTTTGACGCGGGCGAAGCAGATGCTCAGCGCATTCTTGGACTTGAATTGCAGGTCAGAGCGAGATTTGCGTTGCGTTCTGGGAACGCTCAAAGTTCTTTTGAAGAGCGACCTCATCGAATGAATGATGAGAGCGGTTTTGACAACCCTCACGGGTTTATTTCTCTTGGTTTTCATTGGAAATATGGTTGGTTGTTGGGGTGAAACCGAAATTGATTCAGCCGCCGCAGCGGCTTCGGCGGATGCGCAGCATGTTTGCGAAGGTGGGTGGCATTTTGGTGGAGGATTACGAGCATTTCACGCAGCGTGCGCCCATTCCCCTGAATAGAGTTCATCGTAAGTTGGGGCGGTCGTCCGTGCGGCAATCCCCAAGACCGAGTTGAAAGCCGTCATCGGGTAGAAGCGGCGATTAAAGCGGAAGGTGAATTCATTTAGGTAGGATTGGAGGTGTTTTTCAGCGATGGCTCCGTGATGTGTCCCAAGAATCCAAGTCTTCAGGTTGGAGAACAGAAGGTGGATCATCGGCAGATGCCCCTCGGCCTTCTCTGGATCACCCGCAATCTTGAGCGGTTCGTGAATATAATAAAACCCCGGCAGCGAATGATAACTGTGCGCTGCATCCGTACGCACGATGGAGCCTTTGGCGACGTTCTGATTCACGAAAGTCACCAGTTCATGGGCGCTACGCCCAGTAACAACGCGTAGCCGAATCCGGCCCGCGTAAACCAATTTCTTGAGCGGAATCCCGCCCGCATGTTGTTGCTGATACTTTGCCGCCCGGTGTTCGGCATCCTTGCGCAACCTGACTTCGATAGCTCCAACAACGACGGTCTTGTTGTGAACGCCGCCAATGAACGTCTCATCTACTTCCACTGGATACTCGCCGCCGATGCAATCCCGCTCGGGCCGGACCATGCCAGCGCGCAGCTTGTGGAGAATCTGGAACGCTGTTTCGTAGCGACTTAATCCAAGCTGGCGCTGGAATTGCAGCGCGGACTGGCCTGGCGTTTGGGTGGTGATGAGATACGCGCCCCAGAACCACGTTGAAAGCGGCGTGTGCGTGGACTGCATGACCGTGCCGCTGGTCAGCGACGTGTTGACCTTGCACTTACGGCAACGCAGCACCACCGATGATCGAGTTGCAAAGCGGTAAGGTTCACCAAGCTCGTTGCATTTAGGGCAGGTGAATCCATCCGGCCAGCGCATTTTCTCAAGATACTTGGCGCAAGCATCATCATTGGGAAAGACCCGTTGAAACTCGGGGAGATTGGTCGGGAAGCCTCGTGTGTCCATATTATATCAGGCTTGAAATTCCGGGTTTGTCAACCAACCGGATAAGCATGATATTATATTCTCACAATGTCTGTTATGTTTAGTGTTCCGTTGCGGCAAAACGAACTCACTACGGCTACCTGTGGCGCATGTGACCTAAACTTGTATCCGTTGGCCTAGGCCTCTGCTCGGTGGTTTCAATCAATCTCCGGCTGTTCGTCATGAGTCGCTCCCACTGCAAAGCCGGACCTGGGTCGGTCTTGTTAGTCTGAATGTGGAAGTGCCCCAGCACGCCTTGATACTGGCTCAGAACTTCGTCGGGAAGTTTGTGAGGCACCAACGCTCCGGTGGCATCGCGCGGGTAGTCGCATTTGATCTTGGGAAACACTTTGCAAAGCGTGGCGGTCAAATGCTCCAAGGCCCGATACTGCTCGGGGGTAAAATCGTATTGGATCAATTCGTGATCCTGAATGACGCCCCGCACGGGTTCGTTGCGATCCGGATGGCCGACAAAGTTTGGCGTTCGGACGCCGCCATCTCCCAGTCGCGCGGGAATGGTTATTCTGGTGTCGCCGTTGGAATCTCGAGTGTACCAATCACTCAGCGGATTCTCCTCTTCACTCCCGTAAGCGCCCATGTTGGCGATTTCAATGCCGACTGATCTGGAATTTGAAGTGGTCGCGTGCCAGGCGCGTTCCTTCAGATCAAGCGTCTGATAAATCGTACCGTCGAGATCGAGCATGAAATGGACACTCAAATCGCGATGATCGTGAAGCACGTTGAAGCATTGGCGACTCAAGCCGCAAACATCGAAGTGCAGGACAAACTGGTCCACGACGCGTTGGAGCGTCGGCAGGTCCCAGCCCCCTCCCCTCACGCGCTCAAGTTCGTTGGTTGTGAGGCTGTCTTTCCGCAGGCCGTAGCGATTGGGAGTGGTCAATTGTTTGACTTCTTCCGCGGAGGTTTTCCAATCCGATTTTTCCAACGGCGCGAACCGCCGCTCAACGCGGTATGCGTCATAGCCCTGCGGGTCCATCCAGAGAACCACCGGCGTGCCCGTGTGGAAAAATTGCCCGGCGACAACGATCTCATCACCGGTGCGAGCCAGGGACGAGCCAACCCGCGGTTGGCTCGCGCACCCAATCAAAAGAACGGAAGCGATTGAAGCCAAGGCAACCCGGAATGGAGGGCAAGTGCGCGCTAATTCATTCATAATCTGGTGACGAGGTTGAGGACGCGCCACATTTGCGCGTAAAAACTCCGGCAGGTCAAGCGGAACTAGGCTGCGGGGAAAAAAAACTGCTCAACGCTTGTCGTCCAGAAGCTCCCGGCGAGCGCCGCTGAGCAATTGTTCGACAAAGTTCGTGGTATAGACGCCGCGCCGGAAATTCGGGTCCTGGAGAATCGCCTGTTGAAACGAAATTGTGGATTTGACGCCCGTAAGCATGAACTCGCTCAGCGCCCGGCTCATTTTATCCATCGCTTCGCGCCGATCTTTGCCGTACGTGATCAGCTTCCCGATCATCGAGTCGTAAGTCGGCGGGATGACGTAACCCGCGTAAGCATGCGTATCCACCCGCACGCCGCGTCCGCCAGGTTGATAGTACATTTCGATGCGTCCTGGACTGGGCCGAAACTCGTCGAAGGGATCTTCGGCGTTGATTCGGCACTCGATGGCGTGCCCTTTGAATTGGACGTCCCCCTGCTTGTGCCGCAGCGGTTCGCCCATGGCAATCATGATCTGATATCGCACCAGATCAATGCCCGTGACCTCCTCGGTGATAGGATGCTCCACCTGGATGCGCTTGTTCACTTCGAGGAAGAAATAATTCCCGTTGTCGTCCACGATGAATTCCACCGTCCCGGCATTCGTATAATTCGCGGCTTCCGCCAGTTTGATGGCGGCCTTGCCCATCTTTTCGCGGAGCTTTTTGAATTTGTTTTCGATCAACGGCGAGGGCGTTTCCTCGACCACCTTTTGATTTCGCCGCTGCACCGAACAATCGCGTTCGCCGAGATGAATGATGTTGCCGCGGCCATCGCCCAGAATTTGAAATTCGATGTGGTGCGGGTTTTCGATGAATTTCTCGATGTACACACCGGAATTACCGAACGCTTTCTCCGCTTCCGTCCGCGCGGTGTGATAACCCTTGATGAGTGAAACGTCATTGTGCGCCACGCGCATCCCGCGGCCACCGCCGCCGGCAACGGCCTTGATCATGACCGGATAACCGATGCGCTTGGCCACGGAGAGCGCCTCTTGTTCGGTCGCGATGACTCCGTCCGACCCCGGCGGTGTTGGCACGCCGGCTTTTTTTGCGAGCATGC
>SCTL01000249.1 GCA_004297495.1 Verrucomicrobiota bacterium | reverse complement strand
ACGAGGGCCGTGCCGAAATTCGTGATGACACCGATGCGATAGAAGTCGGGACGCACGAACCGGCTGAATTGCCCGAGGACATAGCCGCGCTTGGCGAGATTGTCGCTGGAATCGGCGATGCCGGAGTTGTCGCCGGCATTGAACCACCAGTAATGCCAGGCGTTGACCTGCGCGACGGTGAGGAATTGGTGGAGTCGCCGCGCCCAATAAATTCCGTTCGTCATGCTCGGCTCGTACGCGTTGAACGTGGAGACTTCGGTTTCCCAAAGCGCTTTGCCGTAGCTGTTCAACGCCGCGGGCACAGACTGGTCGCCGTTGTTGTTATCGGAAACGTAATTGTGATTCGCGATGACGCCGACCAGCGGCGCGGTGTTCGTGTCGGTCATCGTCGTGTTGTAAAGCCCCGGACCGCTGCCCCAGCTTTCGCTCTCGGGGATGAGGATTTTGGTCGCGCCGACGTTGCTGGCGGTTAGCGCGGCAGACAGATACGGGACGAAATCGTGAATCTGTTGCGCGGACCAGCCGCACGATTCGTAATTGGTGGTGACGAAGTCGGGTTCGTTCTGCACCGAAAGCGCGTAGAGCGAGACGCCGTAGGTGTTCTTCATGTTGACGACATAGCCGGCCAATTGATTAGCGTAAGCTTGATAATTGGCAGTGTTGCCGACAAAACTGCCGCCGCTGAGGCTGAAAACTCCATTGGCGTTGGTGGTCTTGAAATTCGTCGTTGGCGTCCACGGTGCGCTCCACACACGCGCGCCGCGGTCGCGCGCCAACCGCATGATGCTGCTCTCCACCGTCGTGCCGCCGGGCGCGATGCGGGTGCGCAGCAAGGACAGGCCGAGACCGGTGTTGGTGGAGAAATAACGGTCCGCCACCGTGGAGTTCCAAGTGCTGCGCCAGGCGGACGACGCGCCGAAGCCGTCAATGCGTTGGAAAACGTTCGTCCAATTCACGGTGCAGGTTGAGTTCGTGGGCGGGGCGCCATCCGCTCCGGCATCGAGATTGCCGACGGTGAAGTTGTAGCCCGTCGTGCCGAAGGCAAATGCATCCAGGTCCAATCCGTTTTCGCGCGCCCCGATTTGAAAAGTCTGTGTCTGATTGCTGGCGGCGACGGTGAAGATCGGCCCGGGCGCGAATTGCGAGAGGTTGATCCATTTCCAAACACCCGATCCCGCAGTGCCGCCGCCGGTCACGACATTGGTCGCGGCGGTGAATCCCTTGTCGGCGAGACCATTGACGAAAATCCAGCCGGAAGCCAGCGTCGGATCTTTCACACCAAATCCGTTGCCGTAAAACATGCTGTCGTCGTCGAACGTTCCCGGCCCGACGCGCACGCGCGCATAAAGTTCGTAAGTGCCCGGGGTCGGAAATGAGACGGAGTAAGTCGCCACGCGGGCGGCGCTGGAAGGAGTTGAGCCGGCCCCGCCGGTCGTGATCGTGATGTAAGCGGGGCTCGTACTGTTGCTCACGGCCCAGTCGGTGCCGAGCGTGCCGGATTCCGCCTCGAACTTCGCCAGCGTGGCGTTGGTGGAATCCGCGCGGGCGACAATGGCTCCTGCCAAGACTAATACCCAGACAAGCCCACGCAAAAAGCTGCCGAAGGAAAACTTCAGCAGCTTGGCGACGTTGGAACCCTTGCGGAACATGGGCGTGATGGCTTGCCAGGATCGAACGTCGAAGCAAAACCGTTCGACTTCAACCAAGCCCGTGGCCGAAAAAAACGGCGACGTGCATAACTCACTGGAGCGATGCGGGCGGCAGAAGCGATGGTAACAGGCCAGGCAGGGTGGCGTCAGTAATGTCGGCAGTGTCCTGATTCCAGTAAACTTCAGTGTTACCTAATTTCCCGTACCAGAAATTGAAGCGATGCCAATTGACATAATCCCATCGCCGCCAAGCCGCCGAGCCGTCCGCAAAGACTTCATTTCCACCCGCCGTCTTACTGCCCTTCTTGTGGGGTGGACAATGGTCGTAAACGTTCCGGTCCCGATCATCGCCCACGGCATTCGCCGTATCGCCGATCCAAGTTGTGGGCCCTGCGGTGATCAAGGTATCAACGGCGAGCACCCAATGCGGCTTTGCATTGCTCAATTTCACGGGGCTATAACTCTTAACCGTTCCGTAATCAGTCTGCCAATTGGCCAGTCCGCCAAAATAGCAATAACCGATGACCCACTGCGGCGGGTTCGCAAAACCTTCATAGATCGGCAGGCCTGGCGAAACCCTTCCGCGATTGGGGCAGCACCAGATGGTGGACGAAGTATTGGACTGGACAATCAAGCCGACAGTTTTTGCCGCCGAAGCTCCCGGGTCGGTGAGCGTGTTGGGAATGTTTTGTCGCAGCGGAAGGACCTTGTCCTCGTTGTCCCCGGCGTAAACCGCCGCGCCCAAGCCGATTTGTTTCAAGTTATTCAAGCAGGAGATCCGCCTGGCTCTTTCCTTCGCGCTCGCCAACGCGGGCAGAAGCATCGCGGCCAGGATGGCAATGATGGCAATGACCACCAGGAGTTCAATGAGTGTGAACGCTCGTTGTGTGGAATCGGTTCGTTTCATCTTAAATTGACTTAACATAGAATAACTCAGTCCGTTCAAAAGGGCGGAGTGCAGGCCGGGCCGGCACTCCGCCTCCCCAATCTCAACTTCAACTCACGGCAGCTTCAGCCGGAAGAACACGTTGGCCTGGTTCGGGTCAATCGTGATCACCGCGGCATTCGTGGCGCGCGAACCGTTGCCCGGCGGCAGTTCAAACCAGGAGTTGGACGCCACGACGCTCACGACGTTGGATTGCAACGTCCAGCCCGTGTGATCGTCCGGCCACGATAGCGTGATCTCGCTCCCGGAAACCGTTGAAGTGATGTTCGTCGGATTGGTCGCGACCACGCGGATGGAACCGTCCACCGACAGTGTGTTGGCAAGCGTCACGCCCGCCGGGCTGGTGATGGTCATCAAGTTGCCGTTTGCCACCGGCTGCGTGAAGAGTTGGAACTTGTCACCCGCGACCAGAGCCGGGCCGAGGTTGGAGACGATCAAGCTGCTGCCCGCGCTCGCCGAGGCGGACGTGCCGACCGCCACGACGGTATTGGATTGAGCGAGCGACCTGTTGAGCGAGACATACACGCTGCCCGCCATCGTCAAAGCGTTGGAGACCGAGAAGCTGCCAACGGAGCCGTACGCGCCCGGCACGAACTTACCACCGGCGTTCACGGTTACGTTGGTGGCACCGCCGGCGCCGGTCAGAGTCGCATTGGTGTTGATCACTGCGGGGCCGGTCCAGCCGCCGTTCAATACCAGCGTCCCGCCGGAGGTCGTGAGGGTGCCGACCGTCGTGCTGGCACCGGTAAGCGTCCACGTGCCGGCGTCAACTTTCGTCACACCGCCGAGGGTCTGGGCATTGTCTGCAGCCACGCCGGAGAACAGGCCGTCACCAACTCCACCCAGTTGCAACGTGCGTCCATTAGCAGTTCCGTCGGAAGCACAGGTGCCGGACAGCGTGAGGAAGCCGCTGTTGACTTTCACATAAGCCGCGCCGCCGCCGAACGGCAGGACGATGTTGCCCTGAATGGTGTTGGAACCGGACTCGTTGAAGAGTGCGCCATTCACGTTGCTCAACCAGACATCAATGTTCGGATCGGTGGTAATGTTCCCGGCGCTGCCGTCAAGATGGAACTGCGAGTTGCCGGCGGTACCTTGTTGGACATGCACGGCCTTGGGTCCTGTGCCCAAGGCACTGCCGGATTTAATCCACAACGCACCGCTGTTGATGTTCATGTCGCCCGTGAAGGTGTTGTTGCCGGTCAACACCAGCGCGAGGATGTTGTTCCCGAAGGCTGTGTTCACCTGGCCGCTGCCAGTGATGGTGTTCGTAAAAGTATTCGTTCCATTCAGGCTGAACTCCAGGATGGAATTGTCCAAAACCGGCCCGGTGCCCAACCCCACGATCGTACCCACGCCCGAGGTGTTGGTGTTGCCATTACCGACGCGCAACGTGCCGGCTGTGATCGTCGTGCCGCCGGTGAAGGTGTTCGTTCCGGCCAGCGTCTGGGTGCCGGCGCCGTCTTTGACCAGCGCCAAGCCGGCGGTGCCGTCCTTGATGCTGCCGTTGTAGGTGCCGAAGGCGCCGCTGGAACCCAGTGTGAGGGTCACCGCGCCGCCAGAGGATGAATCCACCGTCGCGGTGGTGGGTGTCGCGTTCAGGCCGTTGAGCACGGGGCTGAAACCATTCAAGTCCAGCGTGGTATTGGTACCCATGTTGACGTTGCCCAAGCCTGCGCCGCCGGGGACGCCGCTCACATTGCCGAGCTTGATCGTGCCAGCGCTCATGCTGGTACCGTTGGTGTAAGTGTTGGCGGCGGTCAAGGTCAGCGTGCCGCTGCCATTCTTCCCGAGGGCGCCGTCGCCGCTGATGACACCCGAGAGCGTGACGTTGTTGCCATTGTTGTCCACCGAGGCAGTGACCGTATTGCTGATGATGATGTTGTTGGCTGTGGTTAAAGCCGCCGCCGCCCGGAGGGAGCCGCTGGCCAGAACGCTCAAGTCTCCCGCGCCGAGCGCGTTGTTGTGCCCGAGTTCCAAGGTGCCCGCGGCACTGAGCGTCGTGCCGACTGAGCCCGCTGACGGACCATAGGTGTTGTTACCGGAAAGCGATACTTTGCCGGTGCCGCTCACATTCATGGTTCCGCTGCCGGAAACCACGCCGCCCAAGGAAATGGCGGTCCCGTTGTTGGCGGATACGGAGAGAATTTCAGCCAATGAAACAGCACTATCTATCGCGTTGGTAGTACCGCTTGAGGCAATCGCTGCCGCCCCGCCGCCAGAGTTGTCGAAGGTCAGCGCTTGACCGCCACCCGCGTCCACGATCCTGAACGAATTGGGATTGGTGAAGATGATTCCGCCGACGGTCTCGCTGCTGTCGAGCGTGATGGTGGTGAAGGCCGTCGCGTAACCAAGCCTCGCTGAGGAACCAGCGCCGCTCGGGAAACTCGGATTGCTGCTCCAGTTCGCGCCAGTGGTCCAGGTCCCGTCGCCAAAGTTTGTCCACGCAGAGCTGGTGCCCGTGAGAGCCGAAGCGACGACCAGCACCACCTGGCCGTTTCCATTTGTGACGGTGGAGGTGGTTCCCGGAAACACGCCCAAGCCCGTGTAGGAAGGCGTGGAGTTGAAGGAGCCGCTGCTGCCAGTCTGGTTGTAGGTCATTAACGTATAAACTCCCGCTTCCAGCGGGACAGGACCAGGCACATTGACGACTACCGAATTGCCGTTGAGTATCGCGCTGCCGGAAACCGTGAGCCGTGTAGAATTGGTGCTGCTCACACTCGTCACGGTGAACGAGCCAGCCGAACCGGACTGCCAGTCCACTGATCCGCCAACACTACCAGTGCCGCCGAACGTCGCGCCGGAACTGACCGTGACCGTGCCCGAACCGGTGCCGGAACCCGTGGCGTTGGTCACCAACAGCGTGCCGCTGCCAACGGTCGTGCCACCACTGTAAGTACTCGCGCCACCCAAGGTAACAAGGCCGATGCCGGTCTTGGACAACGCCACCGATCCGGCGGAGTTCTGGATGACGCCAGTGAAAGCGCCACCAGCATCGTTTGCGCCGACTGTCAGAGTTGTTGTGCCACCGGAAACCGTGTCCACAATGCCGGTGCCGTTCAGCGAGCTGACGACCGGCGAATTGCCATTCAGATCCAAAGTGCCGTAAATCGTAACGCTCGAAGCCGTGGCGCTGCCGGAAGGAATCCCCGCAGCGCTGCCGAGTCGCAATACGCCGTTGCTGATCACCGTACCACCGCTATAGGTATTTCCACCGTTCACCAACAATGTGCCCGCGCCCGCCTTGGTGAGCCGGAAGCCGGAGCCCGCAATGACGCCGCCCACAGTCAACGTGCTGGCATTCACCGTCACGATGCGATTGGCGTTCATCGTCGCCGTGCCCAAACCAAGGTCCAAACTCTGCGTGCCGACAAAACCGAAGTTTCCGTTCCAACTCTGCGGATTGTTGCCTGAGTTGACGAGGCTGGCCACCGAGCTATCCAAACTGCCGCCGTTCAACACCAGAGTGTTGCCGGTGCCAATCGCGTTCCCGGCGCCCAATCGAAGAGTGCCGCTATTCACGGTCACATTGCCGTAACTGCCCGAGTACGTGACTCCGGCCACCGCGGCTCCCACCAGACTCACCGTGCCGCTGCCACTCACGTTCAACCCGAGCGACGAACCGGAATTCTGCGCTTGAAGCGAACTGTTCACCGCCCAATTCCCGGTGCCGGCCAGGAGCAACGTGTGCGCTCCGCCACCGCCCATCACGTAGTAAACCTCAGAATTGAGCGTCACCGTGTTCGCGGAATCGTTGGTGCCGCGATGGACCTCTCCCGTCCCAATGCCAGCCAAGGCCAGTGGAAATGCAGTGCCAGCACCAGTGCCAATTGAAAATGCCCCGGCTCCACTTGCCACGGCGATTGCACCCCTGGTCGCGCCCCCATTCAAACGGATTCTGCCTGTGCCTCCGTTCGTTTCAACCAAAGTCAGCGGACTTGTCTGTCCCGCGGTGATGTTGATGTATGCGCCCGGGTTGTTGTCCAGGTTGGCGAAACTGCCGACTTGGTTGTTGGTCAGGATCAGCGGGCCGGCCGCCGACCCATCCCACGTCAGGATATCGCTGGCGTTGGCCTGAGGCGTGCCATTGGGATTCCAGTTGGCGCTCGTCAGCAACAGGTGATCGCCAACGGCATTGGTCCAGACCCGGGTTGTGCCAAACGCTGTGCTGGCGACGAAGAGCCCAAGGCAGACCGACAGTTTGATCGCGAGCGGTCTAATTCTCATTGTGGGGTTATTCAGTATTCGACGGATGGTTGTCTTCATTGAGTTCA
This sequence comes from Verrucomicrobiota bacterium, assembly GCA_004297495.1. Classification (GTDB taxonomy): domain Bacteria; phylum Verrucomicrobiota; class Verrucomicrobiia; order Limisphaerales; family JADLHS01; genus SCTL01. The sequence goes on along the minus strand of SCTL01000249.1, from coordinate 2,191 downwards.
TGTGACGGTGTGGGTTTTGGTTAGGGAGAAGGTTTTTCAAACGATTGGCGAACTTTAGCTGTAAAACTCATCCGCAGGTTCTGCCGTTGGGCAAACTGACTCAGCCCAAGCCGCGCGGGGTGGCGCTGGTGGGATCGCTGCCATTGAGAAGTTGGCGTGACGAAGCTCGCTCTCGCGTTTGCGGTTTCTTTGTTCATCGTCTGGCAATGCTCAATCTTTTCCAAACTACCCTCCTGAAAGCTATACGACGATTGTCGTATTCTGACGCTGGCTCGCGTCTCGCCACTAGGATGGGGCGTCCAACCATGCTCCCAGAAACGGTGTCCGATGAGCTCCGTTTGGGCGATCGCCGCGCCAGCATACGATAAACGTCGTATGGGCAGGCGGGCGCGTTTCCTTGACCATGCTCCGACAACTCACCATGAATTAATGAGCTTGAAAACGCGCACCGCCGGACCCCATCGCGGCACCCTAAATATCCTGCTCAGTGCTTTCGTGGCTTGCTCGCCAGCGGCGCTCGCGCTCGGGGAACCGAAGTTCGTCGAAACTATCGCTTCCCCCGGCAGCTTCGCGTTGTGCGACCGAACAACAGCGCCCATTCTTGTGGCGACCAACGACTGGCCCGGCGTCATTCGCGCGGCCGGAGATTTGGGCGCGGACATTCAACAAGTCACGAGAACGCGTCCGGAAATTATCCGCGAGTTGAAGTCCGCCGGCAGAAACGTCGTGATCATCGGCACCGTGGGCAGGAGCGCGTTCATTGACCAACTCGTGCGCGAAAAGAAGCTTGACGTCGCCGAGATCGCCGGAAAATGGGAATCGTTCTTCCTCCAAGTCGTGCCGCAACCGTTCCCGGGCATCGAGAGCGCGCTGGTGATTTGCGGCAGCGATAAGCGCGGGACGATTTACGGCATCTACCATTTGTCCGAGCAGATCGGCGTTTCCCCGTGGTATTATTGGGCCGATGTTCCGCCGAAACATCACGACAAACTTTTCGTGAAAGCCGGCAAATATGTCCAGGGCCCACCGTCTGTGAAGTATCGCGGCATTTTTCTAAATGACGAAGCGCCCGCGCTGACCGGTTGGGTAAAGGGAAAATTCGGAGCCGTTCCGGGGCATCCGAACGTCGCAAATTATGGTCGAAGCTTTTACACGAACATTTTCGAGTTGATGCTCCGCATCCGCGCCAACTACCTCTGGCCCGCGATGTGGAACAATGCCTTCAACGAAGACGATCCGGAAAACCCCCGCCTGGCTGATGAATACGGCATCGTCATGGGCACATCGCACCAAGAGCCGATGCTGCGTGCGCAAAAGGAATGGGATCGCGGGCCGGGAAGAAAATACGGCAACTGGAATTACAACAAGACGAACCAGCAGCCGGTGCTTCAGCAATTCTGGCGCGAAGGCATCCGCCGCAACAAAGCTTTTGAGAGCATCGTCACCCTGGGGCTGCGCGCCGAGAACGACAGTGGCGATCCGATCGGTAAAAATTTGACGGAGCAAATTGTCGGCGTTCAGCGCAGAATTCTCGGCGAGGAGATCAACCCCGATCTCAGAAAAGTTCCGCAGATGTGGTGTCTGTATAAAGAGGTGCAGGACTTTTACAACGAGGGCCTGCGCGTGCCGGACGACGTGACGTTGCTTTGGGCCGAGGACAATTGGGGCAATGTGCGACGTCTGCCCACCGCCGACGAACGCCACCGCAGCGGCGGCGCGGGAGTCTATTATCACTTCGACTATCACGGCGGCCCGCGCAGTTACCAATGGATCAACACCAGTCCCATTCCGAAAGTGTGGGAGCAGATGTCGCTCGCCAAGCAATACGGCGCTGACCGCATCTGGATCGTCAACGTCGGCCACTTCAACAAGAGCGGGGAATTTCCCCTTGAGTTCTTCATGCGGTTCGCCTGGGACACTTCGCGTTGGACAAATGAAAACTTAGATGAATTCACCCGCCTCTGGGCCGAACGCGAATTTGGTTCGGAATACGCGAACGAGATCGCCGAGATCATTTCCACCTACTCAAAATTCAACGGTCGCCGCAAACCGGAATTGCTGGATGCGAACACCTACAGCCTGGTGAACTACGGCGAGTTTGAAAAAGTCGTCGCGGACTATGAGGCGCTCGCGGCCAATGCGGAAAAAATCAACGAGCGACTGCCGATTGAACTGCGCGACGCATTTTACG
>SCTL01000024.1 GCA_004297495.1 Verrucomicrobiota bacterium | reverse complement strand
TGAGAGTCGTGGGCACCCTTAAGCTAACAGGTGTGTTGAACACGAACCGTAGCCATTATCTCGAATCAATGGCGGCAATTATCCAGGCGGCACAAAAACCATTTCCGCAACGCTTCGCGGAGTGTAAACAAGCACACGCGGCGGCGAGCGCCGAACCAAGCAGCAGCCACGGCTTTTCATGGCTGGCTTTATACCTCCTTCCGACAGACTTCGAACGCGACGCCAACCAAGCCGCTCGGACGCGTGTCACGGTCACCGCGCTCGCTGTCCAAAGATTTCGCTTGGCACACCAGCAAGCGTTGCCAGAGAAGCTTGACGACCTTGTTCCGACATACCTCAACTCAGTTCCAATTGATCCTTTCGACGGCAAGGCACTTCGATTCAAAAAGCTGGAGAAAGGCTTTGTAATCTACAGCGTCGGCAAGGACGGCCAGGACAATGACGATGCGGAATTCGACTCAAATAACCGCGAAGCTCCAATTGACGTCACTTTCACTGTGGAACGCTGACAGAATAAGATTTCCGTGGTAACGACTTAAAGGGGGGCAGTCCTGAGTAATGACAATGATTCAGCGCAGGAGAATTGAGTTCATAAACTCCGGACTTACGCCGTAACCGGCTGTTGGGCGAAGTAAGGATGCGTGGGTGTGCCGCGCCGGCCTTCGGGGCGCAGGTCCACTTCGCGGCCTTTCCAGGTTTTCTCCCCCACGTGGTTGAGCAGGCCCAGATGGTAGCGCCATGAGAGTCCCCAGAACGGATTGTGCGTGGGCCAGAAGGAAATGAAATCCAGTCCGGCGGCGCGGGCCATCTCAATCGCGCGCTCAATGTGGCGCGGATTATCGTTCCAGTTGAAGAGAAGATATTTCCATTCGAGGATGGGCTGCGTGAGGCCGCGGGCGTTGCGGTAGGCGGCGAGTTCCTTCATGGCGGCGTAGGCTTTGGTGAAGTTGCCGCGGTGCATGTATTTCTCGGACATCTCGTCGCTGATGCCGTGAACGGAAAAGAAGATGTGGCTGAAGTTCAACGCGGCTTCGCGCTTGGCGTCGGTGTTGATCAGGATGCCGTTGGTCGAGGTGACGATGCGGCAATCGGGATTTTTCTTCCGCAACATCGGCAGTTCCTCTGTGATGCCCGGCGAGAGAAACGGTTCGCCGAGGTTGAGATAGAAAATCTGTTTCATGCCGAGCCGGCTCATGAGGTCGCCCATCTGCTCGAGTTCGGGCAACGGCATCTGGAGTTGTTTGTCCACGCGCAGGGTGGCGGCGTTCTCGCGGGCGCAGCCGGTGCAGTCCACGTTGCAGCGGACGGTGTTCTCCAGCAACATGCCGCGATGCGGGAGTTTGACGGGCGGCGGCTGCGCGCCGGCGGGCAGGCGTTTCAAATCGCCGCAGCGCGCGCAGGTCGGAATGGGCATCTTGCCGGCGGCGAGGTCGTCGCGGAATTTTTTGGCGATCGGTCCGAAATAAATTTCCTCGAAGGAGTTTTTGCGGAGGTCGCCGAGATGGCCGGTGGTGTCGTAGTCCTGGCAGTTGCAGGAAACGGTGCGGTCGGAGTTGATGGTGAGGTTGTATTCGGACTCGCCGTGAAGCGCGGCGCAATAGTAGCCACGCCCGGTGACGCGGGCCTGGAGTTGATATTTCCAGACGAGCAGGCGGCGGATGAAATCGCTGGCGACCCAATTAAAGCGCGTCTTGGGGCGCTGGCGTTTGGCGGTGTTCAACAAAATGGCCACGCCTAAAGCTTTCCCGTGGTTCGGCGGGGCGGCAAGCTTCTTTTATCAGAGGTCAGAGGTCAGAGGTCAGAGGTCAGAGGGAAGCAGCCGGCAGTCGTCGGTCGTTACTTTTTCGGCGGCGCATTGGTGGACAGCATGTTTTGCTGGTCGTTCCACTTCTTGGCCAGATCGTTGAACTCCTCGACCGTCTTGTTGTATTTGGCGACGAGTTCGGCCCGCTCCTCCGACATCTTCTTGATCATGTCGTTCTGAGTGGTGATCGCTTCGTTTTGCTTCTTGATGTTCTCGTTGGCGGTTTCCACGGCCACTTTGTAGGCGTCAATCTGGCGGCTCTGCCGGTCGTTCTCGGCGGTGGCCTTGTCGAGGTCTTTCTTCAAATCGGCGATCTCCACGCGATTGCTTTTCACCGTGTCGGTCAACATCACCCGGATACCTTCCAGCCGGCGCACTTCCTCCTCGGTATTTTTCAGCGCGCTCTGGATGTTGCGGATCTGTTCCTGATTGTTCACGTCCTTGTCGAGCAGTTCCTGGATGCGCGCGTGCGAGCGGGTTTCCCGATGCCACTGATAAGCGATCAGCGCGCAGAGGCCGAGGGCGAAAGTCATCAAGAGATTCTGAAGCGTGCGGTTCATGTGTTTTCTGGTTGAGCGTTGACTGCCCGCTGACTATTCCTTCCCGGGTGCGATGGCGAAGGAAACTTTCTGAATCCCCTCGCGCCGCACGATGTCCAGCACGCGAATCACGTCGCCGTGTTTCGAGTCGCGATCACCGCTGATATAGACCGGGAAATTCGTGTTCACGCGAAACTTGTTGGAGAGCGCCTCGTGCAGTTCCAGCACCGAGAAATGTCTTTTCTCCACGTAGATGTCGCCGATCTTGTCCACGGAGATGTTGAAGATGTCGGGCTTGAAATCCTGCG
>SCTL01000248.1 GCA_004297495.1 Verrucomicrobiota bacterium | reverse complement strand
CAAAAATCTCCACCGCAAAAAAGCGGCCGCAGATTTCGCTGATTCACGCAGATTGAAACCGTCTGCCGCAGCGCCCTCATCCCAACCTACTCCCCCACGGGGGAGAAGGTGTCCGCAGGACGGTTGAGGGGGATTGTCGTGAACCAATGAGCATCCACAGATTTCACCGATTAGAGGATTTTCATAAATTGTGTAGCCCAAGATTGGCCGCTAACGAACGCAGAGATCGCAAAGAATCCAATTCCTCTTTGTGTTCTTTGCGTTCTTTCGTGGCTACGGTTTAGTTTAACTTGCTCGAACGACACTCACGGCGGGTCATCCTTGACGGCGCGCTCCGGCTTCACGAGGCCGGTTCCGCCAGCAGCTTCTTGACGACGGCTTCCACGTTTTGCGGTTGCAGCCCGACCACGCGCACGATGCCTTTGCGGTCCACGATCGCGTAGGTGGGATAGTAGTGCACCTGCCAAGCGTGTTCCGACTTCAGTTTCGCATCGCGGGCGGTCGGGTATTGAATGCCTTTTTCCCGCACCACAGCGGCCATCTTCTCCTGTCCACGACTGGAGGTGCAAATGCCCACGATGAGCAGTCCCTGGCTCTTGTATTTCTTGAGCAACTCGTTGTTGTGCGGAATGGCGGCCATGCACGGCCCGCACCACGTCGCGTAAAAGTCCACCACCACGACCTTGCCCTTCATGTCGGCGGATTTGACTTCGCCATTGATCCATTCGCTGGGGTCGAGCGCGGGCATGGGCTTGCTTTCCAGGGCGGCGTGCTGGGTGCGGTTCTCCGGGTCCTTGTCCCACGTCCAACTGTCCGGGAATTCACCGGCGGAAACCGTGAGCGCCGTGAGGGCTATGAATGAAAGCGTGACGAGCAATTGTTTTTGAGTGTTCATGAGAATTGCCCGCATCGTAAGCCCGCCGGTCTTTTGCGCAACCGCGGAATTGCAAAAAACTTCACGGCAAAAAAGCTTCCACAGATTTCGCTGATTCACACAGATTGAAACGGTCTGCCGAAACGTCCCCTCATCCTGTCCTTCCCCCACTGGGGGAGAAGGTGATTTGGTAGAGACGCGTTCCACCGCGTCCCAAACATTCCGGGAGACATGGGGACGCTGTGGAAATCGTCCCTACCTTTTGCAACCGTAGCGTCGGTATGTATCCCGACACCAACAACGCCGGATACTGCTTGACCCGCCGGGAGCGGCGTTACTAAATTCTGAGCAGATCGTCAGAGAATAATCACCTTTAACCTTTCAATCACAATCTGTTGTACCACCGTGAAATCTCCCGTCAAAATCCCAAGCTGTCGTGTGTTATTGGCCGTGCCGGCAATTGCGGCGGTATTGGCCGCTACCGCCGCATCAGCGGCAGTTCAAGAAGTGGTCCGGATGGTGGCCGACCTGACCACCAGCCCCAAGACCTCGGGCTTCACCAGCCCGACGATCATCAATGACGAGTTCTATTTCGTGGCCAGCGACGGCGCTTATGGTTCCGAGTTGTGGAAGACCGACGGCACGAACGTGACGCGGCTCACGGACATTTCCTACGGCACCCTGTCCTCGTTCATCGCCACGCCCACTTTGTACAATGGCGAGATTTATTTTCGCGGCGGCAGCACGGCGCCGGACGGCATCATAGATGTGGAATTGTGGAAGTGGGACGGGGCGAACAGTTCGTTGGTCGCGAATATCAAACCTGGCGAGACGGGTTCCAATCCAGCCGGACTGACGGTTTACAACGGGGTGCTTTATTTCGCCGCCAACGATGGCACGAGCGGCACGGAACTGTGGGCTTATGACGGCTCCAGCGCTTATCTGGTCTATGATTTGAATTCGGGCGCGGGAAGTTCGAATCCCTCGGGGCTTACGGTTTACGGTGGTTATCTGTGCTTCTCCGCCAGTAACACTGTTTACGGCACGGAGTTTTACACCTTTGATGGATTCAGCCTTTCAGTCGCGGACATCAACGGCGGCTCGGGAAGCTCCAATCCTTCCGGCTTCACCGAGTTCAACGGGGTGTTATACTTTCAGGCAACGGAACCCACCGGAGGAGCAGAACTGTGGGCGTTCAATGGCTTCAGTTATTATCAGGTGGCGGACATCCGGAGCGGGACGACGGGTTCAAGCCCGGCCAACTTCAAGGAATACAACGGCAATCTCTACTTCGCGGCGAACGAGGGCGTGAACGGCACGGAGTTGTGGAAATTCGATGGGGTGAATTTTCCCACGCGAGTGACCCAGATTGCGGGCGGCAGTGCCAGTTCCAGTCCCGCCAATCTTCAGGTGTATAACAACGCGCTTTATTTTGCCGCCACGGACGGCATCTACGGCGTGGAACTTTGGAAATATGACGGCACCACCGCCACGCGCATCACGGACTATTATCCGGGGAGTTCCAGTTCCAGCCCGAGCAATCTGCGGGTGTATCGCGACTATCTTTATCTCTCGATCATTGATGCCACGGGCACGCGCATCATCGCGCGCTACAACGGCACGACGCTGTCACCGTTTGGCGGACTCAGCGGCGGCTCGGATGGTTCCTATCCGGGCGCCAGCGGAGTTTTTTACGGCGCGCTCTATTTCAGCGCGTATTCGACCAACGCAGCGGCCAACTACTTCTACAAATACGACGGATCGAACGTCACGACGGTGAGCACCACGATTTATCCGCAGTCGGCGCTGGTGGATTTCAACGGGGCCATGCACTTTCGCTACAACAGCACGCTCTACAAATTCAACGGCACCAACATCACATCCGTCATCAGCCTGACACCCAGCAGTCCTGATTACTTCAGGGTCTTCAACGGCGCGCTGTATTTCACCGGCTCGGAATCGGCGACTGGCAACGAGCTGTACCGCTACAACGGCACCAACGTGACCCGCATCACGGACATTTATCCCGGCACCTCCAGTTCCAGCCCCAGCTCGCTGCTCGAATTCAAAGGCTCGCTTTATTTCATGGCCACCGACGCCACGGGCACGGGCTTGTGGCGCTACGACGGCACGAATGTTTCCCGCGCGGGCACGCTCAACCTCTACAACTTCGGCGGCCTGATGATTTACAACAACGCGATTTACACGTGCGGCGCGACGAACACCACGGACTACCAGCCGTGGAGATGGGACGGCACGAATTTCTCCCTCGTCGCGCAGATCAACCCCTATCATACGAACGCCGCCGTCGTCTTCTGGGCGACCAACCAGGGCGCGGCTTATTTCATGGGCAACGACGGCACGCATGGCAACGAACTTTGGAAGTATGACGGCACCAACAGCACCATGATCACCGACATGAGCGGCGGCCCGAACGGCTACTATACCTTTGCCTTCAACAACACGGTGTACTTCATTGCGGATGACGGCCTCACCGGCCTGGAACTTTGGAAATATGACGGCGCGAACGTCTCGCAAGTCGCGGACATCAATCTGGGTCATTCGGGTTCCGTGCCCACGCGGATGCGCGAATACAACGGCGCGTATTATTTTTATGCGGATGACGGCGTGCACGGCACCGAACTGTGGCGGCTGGATTCGGTTTCGCAACTGCTCCGCTTCACCTCCATCGTGAAACAAGGGAACAACATCGCCCTCTCGTGGACTTCGCCCGGCGGCATGACCAACGTGCTGCAATCCGCCACGGGCACCGTGAACGGCGGCTTCCCCACGAATTTCACAGATCGCAGCGCGCCCATGCTCGCTCCCACCGGCAGCGTTGTAACGGTGAATTACACCGATGTGGGCGGTGCGACCAACAAGCCCTCGCGCTTTTACCGGCTCACCGTGCCGTAATCCGCTAACGCCGTGAGGGCGATGGATGAAAGAGTGACGAGCAACTCTTTTCGCGTGGGCATGGGTCAATCGTTGGCACCGAGGCCGGACGTTGCCAAAGGAAATCCTCGACGAGCAGATTGCGCGAAAGCTGGTATAGTCCTTCCATGCCGGTGAACAAATACACAACTTCTGCTCTCTCGTTCCTTCTGGGCATAGCTGTCATCCAGTCGGCGCAGGCCGGCATGGACACTAATCGCATCGCGCAGATCATTGGTTTGCCGGGCTCGTGGAACGCGAGCGAAGGCGTCTTCAAAATCACGGCAGCGCGGACTGATCAGCCCGTGACGGTGGACGGTTGGAAAATGCCACCGTTCATGGGGCTGGCGTCGTGGGCGGCGTTCACGCCGGCCATGGGCGGCAACCTCATGGTCATGGGCGATACGGTGTTGTTTCAGGACGAAGTGAATCCCGCCATGAGCGCCGCGCTCGACAACGGCCTCGCTGTCACCGCGCTGCACAACCATTTCTTTTTCGACGAGCCGAAGGTTTATTTCATGCACATCAGCGGCGAAGGCTCTTCGGAGACTCTGGCCGCAGCGGTCAAAAAAGTCTGGGACAAGATCAAGGAAGTCCGCGCCGCCAATCCGAAGCCGGTCGCGACCTTTGGCGATGCGCTGCTGCCGTCAACGAATTCCATCACCGGCAAAACGATTGAAACCCTGCTCGGCGCGACGGGACAGGCAAACAACGGGATGTTCAAAGTCGTGATTGGGCGTCCGGCAAAAATGTCCGGCATGGACATCGGCAAGGAGATGGGTGTGAACACCTGGGCGGCGTTCGCCGGCAGTGACGACAATGCGGTGGTGGACGGCGATTTCGCTGTCCATGAAAACGAACTGCAAGGCGTGTTGAAAACTTTGCGCAAAGGCGGCATCAACATCGTGGCGATCCATTCGCACATGACGGACGAAACGCCGCGCACGCTGTTCCTTCATTATTGGGGCAGAGGCAAAGCGGCGGCCCTGGCGAAGTCGCTCAAGGCCGCGCTCGACATCCAACGCCAGTGAATCATATTCTTTGCGCATGAACCCCGGACGAAACGAAAGGCTCCAATATGGAACGAACCCTCGGTTTGGTAGCGACGGGAACACTCTTTCTGGCCATGCCTGTGTTGGCTCAAACCATCAACTTTGACGACGCCAAAGTCGGCGAAGCACCGCCCGGTTGGACGGCCACCAAAACCGGCAAGGGCGAGCCGAAGTGGACGATTGAAAAGGACGCCACCGCGCCGAGCCAGCCGAACGTCCTCAAGCAATCCGGCGTGGCCGCTTACCCGCTTTGCCTGAAGAACGACACGAGCCTCAAGGATGGTTTTGTGAAAACACATTTCAAGGCGCTTTCCGGCAAGGACGATCAGGCCGCCGGCGTGGTCTGGCGCGCGAAGGACGCGGACAATTATTACATCGCCCGCGCGAACGCACTGGAGAACAACGTCTGCATTTATCACACGATCAAAGGCAAGCGCACCGAGAAAAAGCGCGTGGAAGTGATCGTCTCGGCCAACGAGTGGCATTCCTTCCGCGTGGATTTCGCCGGGAATCATTTCACCGTGTCGCTGGACGGCA
>SCTL01000247.1 GCA_004297495.1 Verrucomicrobiota bacterium | reverse complement strand
TGAAAAGTTGAAACCACACGTTTTCAAGTAACGAAATTATCAGAGCGAATTCGTGTAACTCGCCCGTTCCAGCGTCCGTCACTCACCATGGTATCTGGCTAAATTCGGTGCATTCTACGTTTCAACTCGCTGTTGAGGCGAAGCACCCCGCGTCTCGGCCTTCAGCCCATACTTCCACCCAAACCAAATCGTCCCCAGCGCGCCGCACACCGATGCGCCGACAAAGTTCGCCTGCGGACTGATACTCCACAGCCACGCGCCGAGGAACGAGCCGCTCGTCACCACGCAATCGCGGATGAGATAATACGCGCCGTAAGTCCGCGCGCGCAGTTCCGGCGTCGCCTCGCCGATGATGAGCGCCTTGCGCGCCGGCTCGCCGAATTCCTTCAGCCCGCGCACCACGAACGCGAGCGCCAGCCACGCAAAATTGTCCGCCCAGATCAGCGTCACCGGAAACAGCGTGAAGAAAACAAACGTGACCAGTACGAACGGTCGCCGCCCGTATTTGTCCGCCAGATGCGCGACCGGGATGTAGCAGATCATCGCCGTGACCATCTCGAACGCGACGAGCCAGCCGAATTGTTGCGCGTTCAACCCGCCGTGATTCATCGCCCACAAGATCACGAACGCATACGGAATCCGTTCGCAAAAGCGGATGAGAATGTCACTGACGAGCAGCTCGCGCAGCGCGGGTGTGAACGCGCGGACGACGGTGAAGAATGAAATTCGTAGCGGCGTCTCGGCAGAGCGCCGCTGTTCATTTCCATCCAAGACTGCGGCGCTCTGCCGAGACGCCGCTACATCAAACATGAACCACTGAAACCCAACCGTCACCGCGCTCAACGCGATGCACAGCAGCAGCGCGTAACGCACGCCGTCGCTCCAGCCGAATCGTGTCACGAGCCAACCACCCACGAGCGGCCCGACCATCATCGGCACGCGCCGCACCAGGCTTTGCACGCCGATGCCCATCGTGTGCTGATGCGACTTGAGTGAAGTCGCCACCACCGAAAAAGTTGTCGGCAACGACAGCGCGCTCCACGCGAGAAACAGAAACGAGCCGAGCAACAGCGCAATCCAGTGTTGCCAGAACAACACGAGCAGATACCCGGCGAGCGAGATTAGATTGAACAGCAACAGCGAACGCCGTTGCCCCCAATGATCCGTCAGCCAGCCGCCGGGATAGGCATAGACCGCGCCGAGCCACGTTTGCAGCGCGTCGAAGATGCCGATGACCAGCACGCCGCCGCCGAGCGTCTCGATGTATTTCGGCGCGAAGCCGAGCCAGAGCTTCTCGCCCGTGCCCGCGAGCACGAGCGCGACCAGCAGCAGCGATGTGTTGCGCCGCAGCGCGAGAAACTCCGCGAGTTGTTTTAGTTTGGCCGGCACGGAAGCTCCAAATACCAAGCTCCAAGCTCCAGTGAAACTGCAAACTTCCACTTCTGTTGGTAGGGACGCGTTCCACCGCGTCCCATTCTTACCCGAAAGGTTTGGGACGCGGTGGAACGCGTCCCTAGCGGGCGTAAGAGCATTTCGCTGGAGCTTGGAGCTTGGAATTTTTTCCTGCCCCGTTATTCTCACCGCGCATGAGCGAACCCAAACCTCTCGTCGGAATTTTGATGGGCAGCGACACGGACTGGCCCGTGATGAAAGCCGCGTCGGAAGTGCTCAAGGATTTCGGCATCGCCTCCGAGGCGAGCGTCATCTCCGCGCACCGCACGCCTTACGATCTCGAAAAATACGCCAGCACGGCGCGCGCGCGCGGCCTGCGCGTGATCATCGCCGGCGCGGGCGGCGCGGCGCATTTGCCTGGCGTCACGGCGGCGTTCACCACGCTGCCGGTCATCGGCGTGCCCATCCAAGGCAAGATGCTCGACGGCGTGGACTCGCTCCATTCCATCGTGCAGATGCCGCCTGGTGTCCCTGTCGCCACGGTCGGGATCAACGCCGCGAAGAACGCCGGCCTGCTCGCCGCGCAGATCATCGGCAGCGGCGATGACGCGATGCAGAAGAGGCTCGACGCGTTCAAAGTAAAACTCGCCGAGGAATCGCGCGCGAAGAACAAGACGTTGCAAAGCTGAGCTGCCGCATGCAAAAACTCATCGAAGGCGTTCACAAGTTTCGCACCGACGAGTTTGGCAATTACAAGAAGCTCTTTCGCAAGCTTTCGCAGGAAGGGCAGAACCCGCACACGCTGTTCATCACCTGCTCGGACTCGCGTGTGCTGGCCGAGTTGATTACGCAAAGCAAGCCGGGCGATTTGTTCGTGGTGAAGAACGTGGGCAACATCGTTCCACCCGCCAGCGCGACCGGCAGCACGAATTCCACCGCCGCCGCCATCGAGTTCGCCGTCGAGAATCTGCGCGTGAGCGACATCGTTGTGTGCGGTCACTCGCAGTGCGGCGCCATCACCGCGCTGATGGATGAAACCGCGCTCAACAGCCGCCAGCCGCACTTGCGCGATTGGTTGAACGTTGCGAAACCCGTGCGCGAGCTTGTGAGCCGCGAGTACACGCACCTTAGCGCTCGTGAAGATTTGCTCAGCGCCGCTGCCGAGGAAAACGTTCTCTTCAGCCTCGACAACTTG
>SCTL01000246.1 GCA_004297495.1 Verrucomicrobiota bacterium | reverse complement strand
TGTCGTCACCCACATCGAGCACGCAGTTGCTGATCGTCACGTAGCGGCAGGCGCTGGGGTCAATCGCGTCCGTGTTGGGTGCGTCGCCGGGAGCGCGAATGGTGACGCCCACGATGTCCACGTTCTCGCAATCAACGGGCACCAAATGGAAGGTCGGCGAGTCTCGGAGCGTGACGCCTTCCACCCGCACATCCACGCAGTTGGAAATAATTACCAGTCGGGGCCGCCGACGCGGTTCGGGCTGGCCTGCTTTTTTCGCGGCCCGGACCGGCGCCCACCAGCGCGCGCCGGCACCGTCAATTGTGCCTTTGCCAGTGATGGCAACGGCGTTGAGTCCGCTCGCGTTCACAAACGCGAGCACCGCTCCCGGCCGGTCGGGATTCGCAAAATCATTTGGGTCATCGGTCGCTTGCAAGGTGGCGCCGGCATCCAATTGCAAAGTGGTGTTGCTGCGGAGAAAAATCGGTTTGCTGAAGTAAGTGCCTGGCGGCAGTTGCACAATGCCGCCGCCCGCCTGCCCGCATTCATCCAGCGCGTTCTGAATGGCCGCAGTGTCGAGCGCACTGCCATTTCCCTTGGCGCCGAATCGTCGAACGTCATAAAGCTTTTTCGCGGCAACCGGCCCCGGCTCGCTCCGCAAAACTTCCGTCAATTCAGGGACCGCTTTGCGCAACTCGTCCGCCACCAGTCGCGCGATGACCACGCCGCCCCTGGCATTGAGATGCGTGCCGTCGTAGTTGGTCCTGCCCTCCGCGATCTTGAACGGACTTAACTCCAGACATTTTTCTTTGCCGAGTGATTCGCACAATTCCTTGCTGCGCGCGTGCAGGTCAACGAGCGGAACTTCCTTGGCGACGGCAATCTCCTTCGCCACGTTGACGTAGGCCTCGAGACTGGAATTGATCTTGTGCGGATCATCCTTGGCAAATTCACGGCGCACGAGCGAAGTCACGAGGACAGGCTTCGCACCGATCTTACGGGCCTCGTCCACGTAGCGGTTCAGGTAGCCGCGATAATCAGTGTTGGCATCGGTGGAACGGCCCGGCTTGCCGGGCTGATCGTTGTGACCGAATTGGATCAGGTAATAATCCGCCTTCAACGCGAGCGCCTTGTCCCAGCGGCCTTCCTGGATGAAACTCATCGAACTGCGCCCGCCCACCGCCGTGTTGATACACTCGCCCCGCTCATTGACAAATTGCTTGAAGCCCAGTCCCCAGCCAGCGCTGTCCGTCACGGTGGAATCGCCGACGAGAACAATTTTGATCTTCGCGGCGGGCAGGTTGGATTGTGCGAACAGGGGAAAAGCGGAAACGATCAGACCGGCCAGCAAGCGGAGGACGCTTTTCATTCTCATGGATAGGAGAGTCGCAGAAAGACGCTGCCATTGGCAGTGTCAATCGGCAGATAGACTTGGTTGGTCATGTCCGAACCGACGACAGTGAACCAGTTCGTCTTCAGTCCGGCGGCGAGGCTATTGGTCTGCGCTTCGAGTCGCCAACCGGTGTGATCGGCGGGCCAGGTGAGTCGCATCACGCCGCCGGTCACGGAAAACGTCAGGTTCGTTGGCATGGTGTTCACGGGCGAAGCGACCGCAATCGTGCCGTTCACCGCCAGCTTGTTGGTCCAGAAAAGATTCCCGGTCAGCGGCGGCCAGGCAATGCTGCTGAAAGCATTGCTGTAACTACCCGCGCTGAAAAGTTTGAAGCTGTGGCCGTTGGTAAGTGAGCCGGCAAGATTGGTGAGAATCAAACGCCCGCCATAACTCACGCTGGTCATCCCGGTGATGAGATCGTTGGTATGCGCCGCAGCATCCAGTTCCATCACGTTTGTGCTGTCAGATTGAAACGTGAGTGCGTTGGTGATGACGAGTGTGCCGGTGGAAAATCCGGGGGCGAGGGTCGCACCGCCGGCTACGATGACACTGCCGCGCACCGTGCCATTGCCGACGAGCGCTTTGCCGCTCAACAAAGTTTGTGTTCCGTCGCTGCGGGCGGAGACATCGAGCGTGGCGTTGTTGCTGAGAATGATTTGCGGACTGTTCGTGAGCAGGCCCATCGCGCCGAGCGCCAGCGTGCCTTGCGCGATGAGCGTGTTGCCTTGGTAATTGTTGGTCGCGTTGAAGGTCAGCGTGCCCGTGCCGAGCTTGGTCAATCCGCCCGCGCCGTTGTTGCCGATGCGGTTTGTCAGCGTGACGTTGTTCGCGCTGACGTCGAACGTCGCGCCGCCGGAATTGATCGTGATCACGTTGCTGACGGAAATATCGGAGGTGTTGCCCGCCGCCCATTGGAGTCCGCCGCCGTTGAAGTTGAAGTTTGTGCAAGAGCCGAGGCTGCCCGGCGTGTTTGTGTCGAGCGTGCTGAATCGGACAAGTCCGCCATTGAAATTAAACACACCGGGGAACGTGTTGATGCCCGCTAGCGTCAGCAGTCCTGCGCCGAGTTTTGTGACTGAATAATTTCTCCCGTAGCTGCTGGTGACTCCTGCAATCCGCCCGTTGATCACGAGTGAACCATTCGTTGCGCTGACGTTGAAGAAACGATTGGTGGAGTAATGATCGGCAGCGTAGGTGAAATCGAGATTCAAGTTGATGGTCTGCGTCGCCGCGCTGTCGTTGGTGATGCCCTGGCCGAGATTGAGCGCGCTGCCGCCGAGGACGAACGCGCCGGCGTTGTTGCTGAAGTTGAGCGCGGCGTATTCGTTGTTCGCGGTGAAGTTGTTATTGGGTGTCAGCCGGGTGCTGCCGGCGAAGAGCATCACGTCGTATTCCTTGGGCGTCTCGTTGTAGCCGCCGGCGTAGCCCCAGTTGTTCGCGGTGTTCAAATTATTGTCCGCGCCGCCGCCGTCCCAAATCTTCGGCGGAAACACCACGACGTCCGCGCCGGGAGCGCCCACGCCGTTCGTCACGAGGTTCGGAACGTCCGCTGTTGCATCGAGCGTGTAGGCGTACGGCGGCGTGAACACGGTGTCCGTGCCGGGATGAATGGTGCCGAAACAGCCGACGTAAAGATTGCCGCTGGTCTTGATCTTGCCGTTCGTGCCGGTGCTGATGCCGATGGGATCGTTCACACCGGCATAGTAATTATTTTCAGAATTGAGTTCGGCATTGGTGCGGGCATTGGAACTGTAACTGTTGTTCGTGCAGTTGAAAAAGTTGTTGTAGTAATGAATCCGCCCGTAACTCGTCGCGGCCATGCGCTGATCGGCCCGCGTGCTCCACCAGTTGTGATGCAAGGTAATGTGGCCCGAGTTCGTGTTTCCCGCCTGTCCGTCGGCGATCATGGTGAACCGATGCTCGAGTTGCGTCGGATAAATGAACTTGCACCAGGACACCGTCAGATTATCCGCGCCCACGCTCATGTCGCACGCGCCGTCGCCGCAATCGAAGAACGTGCAGTGGTCAACCCAGACGTGATGCGAGCCGGGCAACGCGCCGCTCTCACGGATCGTGATGCCGTCGTTGCCGGGGTCGGTGAAGTGAAGGTTGCGAACGATGACATTGCTGACACCGGAAATGTTGAGCTGACCGCGCAACGCGGCGTCCGTGCCGAGGCCGAGGATGGTTTTGTTCGCCGCGCAGGAAACGCTGCCAATGCTGATCGGGCCTTGCACCTGGATGATGCGCGCTCCGGCGATGCCGATCTGCGTGGCGAAATCCGACCCGTTGGTGACGGTGACGGTCGGACCGCCCGCGCCGCCGGTGGTCGTGCCGTTGACCATGCAGAAGCCGTCTTGTCCATGGACGGGAAGAACCAAGCTCCAACATCCAAACACCAGGGAAATTCCAAGCACCAAATTCCGAAACTCTCGCGACAAAATGTTTGCGTAACGCTCGCCCTCACCCCGGCCCTCTCCCCCGGGGAGAGGGAGAATCACTCGCCGCTGTTGGACATAATGGACGTCCTCGTATTGTTGATGGCCTTTTGAAAAAGAGAATCGGCGGCGAACATCACAAGAGCGACGAAGTGTGCGGGAGACGTGAGTTGCCTCACCCTCTCCTCGGGGGAGAGGGATGGGGTGAGGGCGAGCGCCAAGCCATTTAGACTTCATGCGGTTCACGGATAAACCAGTCGGAAGAAGACTGAGCCAGCGGCGGGATTCATGGCGATGCTGACCTGATTCGTGGCATTGGAGCCAACCACCGGCTGCCAGTTGGTCGTCAGGCCGACGTTGGGCGGATTGGTCTGGGCGAGCAGACGGTAGCCGGTCTGGTTCACGGGCCAGGAAAGATTCAGCGCGCCGTTGGTGAAGGTGGGCGTGATGCTGGTCGGCAACGCGGGAATCGTCAGCACGGCGTTGCTGCTCGTGAGCGTGCCAGCGGCATTCGAGACGATGACGGAGTAAGTCCCGTTGTCGCCGAGCTTCGCGCTGGCGATGCTGAACGTGGCATTGGTCGCGAAGGAAATGTTCGTCCCGTTCTTGCGCCATTGAAACGCGGGATCGGGCAGGCCGTAGGCGGCGACGGAGAAGGAAGCGGGCGAACCCGCGCTCACGGTTTTGTTTGTCGGCTGGGTCGTGATGGTCGGCAACGTCGTCGGCAGCCAGCCGCCGAGATTGAAATACGAATTGCCGAAGATGGCCGCGAGCGTGTAGTCGGCGGGGTTGACGGTGACGTTGGTGCGATTGGCCTGACCGGATGCGCCGTAGAGCAGCGAGTTCGTCGGGTCGAGCGAGGAATTGTTCACGTAGTCGGGATCAATGGTGTTCAACCAATACGCTCCCGCCGCCTGGCGTTGCGCCGGCGTCGTTGATCCGCCACCGATGAGCGTCGTGCCGTACTCGCGCGCGCGACAGGTAGTTTCGCGTCCATCCCATTCGGCCCAGCCTTTCGTCGTGATCTGGCTGCCCAATGCGCAATTGATGATCGCGGTGTAGCCGTCTTGTCGCCACGGGCGTTGGAAAGTGGTGTTGCCCGTTCCGACGTTGTAAGGATAACCGTTCGCCGTGAGCGCGCGCGGGAAGTTGCAGCTCAGGAAAGTCAGGCCGTAGGGAGCGGCGAGGTCGGTGTTCGGGGCGGTGATGGGCCCGCCGGTGTCGCGAATCTCGACGATGTCGCATTGATCGAACACTGTCAGCGCCGCGCCATAAATGAAATCCACGCTGCCCCAGATTTCGCAGCGGTTGAAATACGTGATGCCACTGATGGTGTAGAGCGTGTCCTGTCCGCCTTTGATGAGCACGTTGTCGAAGATGAGGCGGCTGCCGGTCGTCTGCACGGTCTGGATCGGGCCGGCGAACGTGACGCCGTTGTAGTTCGAGTAAACCGCGTTATCAATCGTCACGTTGCGGACGTAGAGATCGTTGCTCTCCAGCCGCAACGTACCCGCGCCGTTCGCGCTCGAAAACGCGGGATACGGATAAAAGAGTTGCACGGCCTGCCGGTTCGCGCCCGCGCCGATGACACGAACCTTGTGCCGGCTCTGGGCAAACGTAGTGTTGTCGCGATAAACGCCGGGCTGGATGGTGATTGTGCGCAGGAGCGTGTTGTTTTGCGGAATCCAGTCCGCCGCGCCTTGCAACGTGGCGAAGTCGCCCGCGCCATCGAGCGCCACAGTCAGACTGGTCAGACCTGTCGAAGCGGTGGGCGTGGCTGGGCCAGACGGCTTTGTTGAAAAACGCCAGGTGTTCGTGCCGGTGATGGCGGGGAAGGAAGCGTTGGCGGAATCGAGGAATAATCCGGCGTCGGCGTTCACATAGTAAGTTTTGTTGTAGGCGAAGCGGTTTGAAATCGTGATCCACGCTTCGTTGCCGTAGGTGGCGATGGGCATGTAGAAGTAGTTCGCGCCTTGCACGGTGCGGACGTAGGCGTTGGTGATCGTCGCGCCGAACATCGTGAACGTCTGGAACAGGCTCGTATCAATTGTGGCGAACAGCGAATCGTTCGACGCGTCGCGGACGTAGAGTTTGCCCGAGCCGATCTTCGGCGTGCTGGAAAAAACGATTCGCAATTGCTGGTCGGGGCTGATGCCGGTGGCGTTGTTAGTCGGCAGGAATGATCCAGTCATGGTGGAGAGCACCGTCAATGTCGCGTTGCTGCTGGCGACGAGACCGACGCTGTTGGTGACCGTGACGGAAAAGATCGCGCCGTTGTCCGCGCCGGACACGCTGGCGATGGTGTAGGAGGCGTTCGTGGCGTTGGCGATGGGACTGCTGTTTTTGCTCCACTGATATTTCACCGCCGGCACACCGCTCGCGCCGACGTTGAACAGGGCCGCGCTGCCAGCAATGACCGAGAGATTTGTCGGCTGTTGCGAAATCACCGGCGGCACGAGCACGTAAAGCGTCGCGCTGTTGGTCGCCTGCCCCGCGCTGTTGCTGGCGACGAGCGAATAGACAAAACCGTTCTGAGAAAACTGCACGTTGGTCAACGTGAGCGAGGAGCTGGTCGCGCCGGGAATGTTTGCGCCATTCACGCGCCATTGCACCGTCGGCAGCGGCAGGCCGGAAACTGAAGCCGTGAACGTGGCGTTGCTGGTTTGCACGACGGTTTGATCGGTCGGTCCGGTGATGCCCGGCGCGACATCGCCGG
>SCTL01000245.1 GCA_004297495.1 Verrucomicrobiota bacterium | reverse complement strand
GTGTGGCATATCCTGCCCCGGCCTACAACTCGGGCGGCTTCACGTTCACCGCGCCCGCTTACGTCGGTGCCTGGTTGAATCCGGACGGACTGGTTGACAACTCGTTCTATGGAGCAATTGATGAACTGGCGGTTTACAATCGCGCGCTCAACAGCAATGAGGTTGCCAGCATTTACCTGGCGTCCGTCACCAGCAAGTGCGGTGTTCCTCCCTTCATTGTCACGCAGCCGGTCAGCCAGAAAGTAACCGTCGGCTCGAACGCCAACTTCAGCGTTGTCGCGGATGGCACGCCGCAGTTACGCTATCAATGGCGGCTCAATACCACCAACATCGCCGGCGCATCCGGCGCGCAGTATTCATTCACCGTCGCGAGCGATTCCGGCGGCCTCTACTCCGTGCGCGTGACCAACGCGTTCGGCACCGCGATCAGTTCCAACGCGCTGCTCACGGTCAACTTCATTCCGGTGGCGCAAACTGATTCGCTTAGCACATTTGAAGACACCGCTCTGCCCGTCACGCTCGCCGGCTCGGATGCGAATGGTGACGCGCTGACTTACAGCATTGTGTCGCCACCTGCGCATGGCGTGCTCACGGGCAGCGGAACAAACCGCCTTTACACGCCCGATTCAAACTATAACGGCCCGGACAGCTTCACCTTCAAGGTCAATGACGGCCTGGTGGATTCCGCGCCCGCTACCGTAAGCATCACGGTCATTCCCGTGAATGATCCGCCGGTCGCCTTCCCGCAAACCGTCGCACTGGATGAGGACACGACGGCGAACATCGTCCTCGTCGCGTCCGACGTGGACAATGATCCGCTCGTTTACACGCTCAGTTCGCCCGCGCACGGTTCGCTCACCGGCACGCCGCCCAATCTCACGTATCATCCGAGCACAAACTACTACGGCCCGGACAGCTTCACGTTCAGCGTCAGCGATGGGCAAACCAACTCGAACACCGCCACGGTCAGCATCACCGTGCGCCCGGTGAACGACGCGCCGGTCGCGAAGATCACGGTCTCGCCGCTCACGCAACTGTTCGACCTCACCAACGACGTGGTCGTCGCACCGGTTTGCGGGAACGGCACGGTGATTCTCGACGGCTCGCAATCCAGTGACGTGGAAAACGATCCGCTCACCTTCGCGTGGAGCGAAGGCACGAACTCGCTCGGCTCGGGAGTGATTGTGACGAACCAGTTCGCGCCCGGCACGCATGAGATCACGCTCATGGTCAGTGATGGTCAACTGACCGGCTCCGCGCACGCGACGGTGGAGGTCGTCACGCCCGCACAAGCCATTGCCATCATCATTGCCTATATCGAAGACGGCGGACTGAAACCGCACAAAGACCAACCGCTCACGGCGACGCTCCGGGCGGCAGCGGCGTCGTTTGATCGCTGCAACATCATTCCCGGCGTGAACCAACTTCAAGCCTTCCAAAACAAAGTGCGCGCCCAAGTCACGCCCGCCAATCCTGATCTGGCTACGAAGCTGATTAACGCCGCCCAACAAATCATCAATGCGGTCGAAGGCAATTGACTTCCGCATATAGGAAATGCACAAGACCGCGCCGATTCCACCGAATCGGCGCGGTTTTTTTCGACGGAAACTTGCCGGCGGATCGACCAAAGGCGCGGCTTGAGCGATTGCTGCTGGCCACGTAGGATTTTCCCATGAACTTGAAACTCGCGGATGCCCGCTGAAATTCAGTCCACGCCGCATCGCATGAAGATTCCCCGCTCACTCATCCGCCCGCTTGTCCACGAGTTGCACGCCTACGTCCCCGGCGAACAACCGAAAATCAAGGGCCTTATCAAACTCAACACGAACGAGAATCCGTATCCGCCCTCGCCGGAAGTTCTGCGCGCGGTGAAGGCGGCGGTTGACGGACGGCTGCGGCTCTATCCCAATCCCACGGCGGAAAAACTACGCGAGAAACTGGCGAAGCTGCACCGCTGCAAACCGGAGAACCTCATCATCGGCAACGGCTCGGATGAAGCGCTCGCGCTCGCGACGCGCACGTTTGTAGAGCCGGTAGGGACGCGTTCCACCGCGTCCCACTTCAAAAGAAAAAATGGGACGCGGTGGAACGCATCCCTACCGGGCGAATCACTCGTCCAATACTTCACGCCGAGTTACTCGCTCTATCCCGTGCTGGCGGACATTCATGGCGCGGCCAAGAACGCCGTGGCGCTGAATCCGGATTTCTCCATGCCGACCGTGCCGGAATTGAAGCGTGGCAAACAATGGAACTTTAACGCCGCCCTCACGCTCGTTACCACGCCAAACGCGCCGAGCGGGCGCGGCTATAAAACTTCCGCACTGGGAAAACTTTGTCGCGCACAGAACGGCGTAGTCGTGCTCGACGAAGCTTACGTGGATTTCGCTAGCGAGAACGCGCTGAAGCTCGCGCTCAAATATCCGCACGTCCTCGTCGCGCGCACGTTCTCCAAGGCTTACTCGCTGTGCTTCCAGCGCGTCGGCTATTTCGTCGGCCATCCTGAACTCATTGCCGCGT
>SCTL01000244.1 GCA_004297495.1 Verrucomicrobiota bacterium | reverse complement strand
TCAAAAAAATTTGCAGCAGACTCCGCTTACGAGTCGAGCGTGCCGATGACATTTTTTCCTCGTCTCGAATCATGGACGATATTTGGACTTCTCTCTGCAACTCCGGCGTAATAGTTGCAGATTGCACCGGACGGAATGCCAACGTGTTTTATGAGATTGGAATCGCCCATACTATCGGCAAAAAGGTAATTCTGCTAACGCAGCTTCCTTCTGATGTTCCTTCTGACGTCAGTCATTTTAGATACATCCACTACGAAACGACTTCTGTTGGACTGCGTAAATTGGCAACAAATTTGAGAAAAACTTTGATTGAAGAGGGGCGTGGGCTTTGGTCTCCGGTGAAAGGCGACTGAAAGATTTTAATGAGCATCCGGTTGCGCGGCATTCATCAGCACTGAGACTATTGAGGCTTCAGTTTGAGAGGGGTCGGCTTTTGGCCTGATTTCGTTATTGGCTTCCGCGCCACGCTGCGTATCGTGTCCGCCGCTGATTTTTTAACCCGATAAATTTATGGCCAGAACTGAACGACACAAAATCCACAATCGCGAAGCCGTTGCCGAAATGCCGGAATGGCTGAAGGAAAAAAACTGCCCGCACAAAAAGAAATACATGTCGGGCAAACGCATCCAGCCGAAGAATCTCACCGGCAAGGAAAAGCTCACCTACATGGTGGACGAGGTTTTCCTCGCCTACAATTCCGCGCGGCTCAAGGAAGCCTGCCAGTTGTTCACGAACCAGATGCTCGCGCCCGACGTGACCATCGGCATGAGCATCAGCGGCGCGCTCACGCCGGCGGGACTCGGTTGCTCGTCAATCATCCCGCTCATCAAGGCGGGCTTCGTGGACTGGATCGTTTCCACGGGCGCGAATCTTTATCACGATCTGCACTTCGCGCTGAATTATCCGGTTCACTCCGGCAGCTTCAAATTCGACGACACCGATCTGCGCGACAACGACCTCGTCCGCATTTACGACGTGGTGATTCCTTACTCCGACGGCTTGATGGCGACGGATGAATTGCTGCGCGAAATGTTCATGCAGCCGGAATTTCAAAAGGAAATGGGCACGGCGGAACTGCATCATCTCATCGGCAAATACGCTGCAGAATGGGAACGCAAGAACAAGCTCAAGGACGTGAGCGTGATGGCCGCCGCGTATCGCGCGGGCGTGCCGTGCTACACGAGTTCGCCCGGCGACTCGACCATCGGCATGAACGTGGCCGGCGTGGAACTGCGCGGCAGCAAGCTGCGCATGAACCCCTCGATTGACGTGAACGAAACCACCGGCATCGTCCTTGCCGCCAAGCGCGCGGGCGGACGCAGTGGCGTCGTTCTCTGGGGCGGCGGAAGTCCGAAAAACTTCACGCTGCAAACCGAGCCGCAGATCCAGGAAGTTTTGCGCATCAAAGAATTCGGCCAGGACTTTTTCATTCAAGTGACCGACGCACGCCCCGACACCGGCGGCTTGAGCGGCGCGACGCCCGGCGAGGCAGTGAGTTGGGGCAAGGTTGATCCGACCAAGTTGCCAGACGCGATCGTCTGCTACACCGACACGACCATCGCGATGCCAATCCTCACGCACTACGCGCTCGCGAAACACAAGCCGCGCAAGTTGAGGCGGCTTTACGACCAGCGTGGCGCGATCATCAAGGCGCTGACGAAAGAATATTTCACGCACAATGTCGGCGTGACGATGCTCGACGGCAGCAAGCCGAAGTTCTAAACGGGTTCTTGAATCAAAGATTCGCAAGCGGGCCGGAGACAACTCCGGCCCGCTTTGTTTTGTCCGCGTTCATCCCGTCCATTCGCGGAAAAAATCCGGTAACGTCTGGCGTGATTTGCTGCTGAAGTCTGTGTATGGATACAGAAGTGATGGCCACGCCGGAAAACGCACCCAAATGCCCGCAGTGCGGCACGCCACTGCCCGCCGGCGCGCTGGCCGGACTTTGCCCCGCTTGCCTGCTCAAGATGGGCGCGGCGGATGACACGGTCACGGATGGCAAACAACCGGCGTTCACGCCGCCGAGCGTCGCCGAACTCGCGCCGCTGTTTCCGCAACTGGAAATCCTCGAACTCATCGGCAAAGGCGGCATGGGCGCGGTCTATAAGGCGCGGCAAAAGCAACTCGACCGCATCGTCGCACTGAAAATTCTTCCGCCGGGCATCGGTGACGATCCGGCGTTCGCCGAACGTTTCACGCGCGAGGCGAAGGCGCTGGCGAAGTTGAATCATCCGGGCATCGTGACGCTTTACGAATTCGGTAGCAGCGGACGTAAGTCCGCTCAAACTGAAACCGGAAGCGTTCAAACAAGTCAGAGCCGACTCACGTCGGCTGCTACGCCGTTATATTTCTTCCTGATGGAATTCGTGGACGGTGTGAACCTGCGGCAGTTGCTGCACGCGGGCCGCGTGTCCGCGCGCGAGGCGCTGGCGATTGTGCCGCAGATCTGCGATGCGCTCCAGTTCGCGCACGACCAAGGCATCGTGCATCGCGACATCAAGCCGGAGAATATTTTGCTCGATCGCCGTGGCCGCGTGAAGGTGGCGGATTTTGGGCTGGCGAAAATTGTGGGCAACGAACCCCTCACCCCGTCCCTCTCCCCATCCGATGGGGGTCTTGTTGAAGCACGGAGCGAGGGAGCTCGGACTCAGTCTCTTCAACGCGTTGAATCAGAACCGGGTTGATATTTTTA
>SCTL01000243.1 GCA_004297495.1 Verrucomicrobiota bacterium | reverse complement strand
TGGGGCGTGAGATCGGATGCAGGCAAACTTGGCTTCTCGATCATCGCCCGCGGCGCTTCAGCGTCAGTCGAACGTTGTGCCGAACCAGTTTTGGTAGAGTTGGCCGACAACTGGCATCGGCTTCATCTGGCCGTTGATCGCGGCGATCAGGCCAAGAATCCAGAACACGAACATTCCCAACCAGATGGCGAGCAGCATCAATATCCCGAGAATCGGAATCAATGCCAGCACCACACCACCCACACCCACCACAATGCCGGTGATGAAGAAGCCGAGTACCTGGCGCAAGTGAAACGCACCCAGCTTGGTTTTCTTGTTGCTGTGAATGACGATCGCGGCGATGAAGCCAATCAACGTGATGTAGCTGAGGATCGCGACGGTCTTGTCTTCAGCGGCGGAAGTTGCGGGGACGGCAGGAGGGGGCGTGGCTGTTTCCATAACAAATGACCTTTCTTTTCCGGGTTTGGGTTTGATCTGGAACGACGGGCGTCAGGCTACGCACCCGCATACAGGCGTCAAGCCATCAGTTGCGGGCGGTTTTCTGCGGCGCAGAATCACGCTATTTTCAGTATCAGCCCAGAGCGATTCGCAGTTTCAACCGTCGAAAACTTCAACCGCAAAACTTCGCGCTTCAATCCTCCGCGAACAAGTATTCCAACTCGTTCTTCGTCAGACTGCGCGCAAAGCCTTCCTCTCCCAAAACGTCCGCGATTGTTTGCGCCTTGCTCTGTTGCAGTTCCCAGATTTTCTCCTCGACGGTGCCGGGCGCAATCAGGCGATACGCGTTCACCGTCTGCGTCTGGCCGATGCGATGGCTGCGGTCAATGGCCTGCGCCTCGACCGCCGGATTCCACCACGGATCGTACAGCACCACGTAGCTGGCGTTGGTGAGATTCAAGCCCGTGCCCGCCGCGCGCAGACTGAGCAGGAACACGCCCGCGCCCGTGTCGCTCTGGAACGCGTTCACGACTTCCTGCCGGTCCTTCGTCTGGCCGGTGAGTAAATGCGTCTTGATGTTGCGCGCGTGACATTCCTTTTCGAGCAGTTGCAACATCTGCACGAACTGCGAGAACACCAAAACTTTTTGTCCGTCGGCGATCAACGTGTCGAGCAACTCGAACAACGTCTCCGTCTTGCCGCTCGGCGAATCGTTGCCCACGAGCGCCGGATGACAACACACCTGCCGCAGCCGCGTGAGCGCGGCCAGCACGTGCATCTTGCTCTTGTTGAGTCCCTGCTCCGCCACGGCCTGCATGATCTGGTCACGGCTGCGGCGCAGTTCGGCGAGATAAAGTTTCCGCTGATCTTCGCCGAGCGGACAATCGCGCCGCTCCTCGATGCGGTCGGGCAAATCTTTCGCGACATGTTTCTTGATGCGGCGCAGCAAGAGCGGGCGCAGCTTGGCGGAGAGCCGTCGTCGCGCGATGCGCTGGGCGCTGAGGGCGTCCTCGCCGCCTTTCGGCTCGTAAGTCTCGATGAATTGTTCCTGACTGCCGAGGTAGCCGGGCTGGATGAAATCCACGATGCTCCACAAATCGAGCAGCCGGTTTTCCAGCGGCGTGCCTGTGAGCGCGAGACGGTTCTCGCACTTGAGTTGCTTCACCGACTGCGTGACTTGCGCGCCGGGATTCTTGATGAACTGCGCCTCGTCCAGAATCACCGCGCGGAACGCGAACTTCTGCAACTCCTCCAAGTCACGCCGCAGCAGCGCGTAGTTCGTCACGATGATGTCGTGCTCGGGAATCTGCTTCCGCAAATTGTGCCGAGCCGAGCCGCTTTCAAGCACGAGCACTTTCACGTTTGGCGTGAAACGCTCCGCCTCGCGCCGCCAGTTGTGCAGCACCGACGCCGGACAAATCACCAGCGACGGCTTCGGGTTTTTCTTGTTCCGCTCCTTGAGCCACGAGAGCCACGAAAGCGTTTGCAGCGTCTTGCCGAGGCCCATGTCGTCCGCGAGGATGCCGCCCAATCTGATCTGCACGAGATGGCAGAGAAAATTAAAACCGTCCTTCTGATACGGACGCAACTCGGCGTTGAGACCTTCCGGCAACGACGCGTCCGGCACGCCCTTGAAATCGCGCACGCGCTCGCGCAGCGCGCCGGCCTCGGGCGAATCGGCGAAGCGTTGCATCTCCTGCTCGTCGAGATGCGCCACGTGTTCCAGACCGACTTTTTGCGCCACGGGCACGAGTCCTTCCACGCCCATGTCAGCCATCGCTTCGTGCGCGGATTGCACGGCGGCGGTGTCGAGTTCCACCCAGCCGGTGTTCGGCAGTTTCACGAACCGCCCGCTCGCACTCGCGAGCCGTTCGAGATCGGCCTTGCTTAACTTCATTCCCTCCGCCTCCCACTCGGCGGAAACGGCGAGCCAGTCAATGCCGCTGCCCTTGACGATCAACTTCGGCTTCAGCCGGCGCGGCGTGAGGAACAAACGATGAAACGCCGGGTTACCGAGAAACTCCGCGTCCGGCGGCCGGTCGTGCCAGACGGCGGCGAGCGTGCCGAGGAAATTATCATTTGCGTCGCCGACCCACAGGCCCGGCTCGGGCGTGAACCAATCGAGCCGCTTCAACCATTGCGTCGCGGGTTCGAGGCGCGGGTCGTCGAGGATTTCCGGCTTGCTGTCGGCCTTGCGCCGCGCGTCCTGCAACTGCCACTCGTGACCACTCCACGACCAGGTGCTTTGATCGCGCGCGCTCTTCGCGAGCAAGCGCAGCCGCACGGTGTCTTCGAGCAATTCAAAAACAAATCGCGGCGCGGCGGGATGCGTGATGCAAAGTTGCTCCCAATCCATGCCGTGATTCGCCTGCGACTTGCGCAGGTGCATCAGCAGGCGATGGCTGAGTTTGCGGACAGGCACGGCGCGTTTCTGCGCCCAGTGCTCGATGATGCCGGCGGGCGGCGCGTTGCGCAGGAGATAAAACGTGTGGCCCACGAGCACGAGCGGCGGTTGCTGCGCGAAAAATTTTACGTCGGCCAGCTCGACGACTTTTCCATCCGGCAACACGAGCCGGTGCGTGAAGGAAAGTTCCTGATCGCCGTTCGTGAGATGCGGTTCGAGAGTGGCAACCTGTCCGTGAAATTCGAGCGCCTGGCCGCTGCCGGCGAGTTCGAAGCGCGTCGTGTGTCCCCAGCGCGCGAGCCAGTGCAGCAACTCAGTCTCGTTCAACACCAGCGTAGGCTGGCCGTCCTGCCGGTTGCGATGCGTCTCTGTGAGCCACGCGATGAACGCCCAGTCGTCGGGCCGAAACAATTCCTGTTCGTGCGCGGCGCGCGTGGCGAGATCAATCAAGTCGCGCAACGTGCGTGGCTTCTCTCCGGTGCGCGGACGGAACAAATGGAACTGCACGCCGAGTTGATGGCGCGCGGGCTGTTCCTCGTCCGGCTGCGGCACGCACACGACGCGCAAGGTGGCGCGCGGCGTGTCGAGATGCGGCGGTTGCGCGGGGAAAAGCCAGTCCTCGAGTTCA
>SCTL01000242.1 GCA_004297495.1 Verrucomicrobiota bacterium | reverse complement strand
GTCGCACGCATCGCTGACGGTCGCACCCGGATCAACAAACGCGCTGTGGCATTCGTTGGTCACAGTCGCATTCCCAATCATCGTGATCGCCGGCGCAATCGTGTCGCGGATTACGACAGTGCGCGTAACCGTCATCGGGTTACCACTCGGATCAGTGGCGCTGTAGGAAATCGTGTAACTGCCAGGCGTGTTAGGATCAACCGCGCTGTTGGTCATGACGCTGAGGCTGCCCGCGCATAGATCGCTCGCGGTCGCACCCGGATCGGTGAAGGCGGCGTGACATTCGTTCGTCATCGGGTTCGCGCCAAGAATCGTCACCACCGGCGCGGTCGTGTCCACGATCGTCAACGCGGCAACCGAACTGGTCACCGCGCCGTAATCATTCGTAACCACCACGCGGTAATTTCCCGCGTTAGCGAAGGTTGCGTTGTTGATCGTGAGCGTGCTGCCTGTTTCGCCGGAGATGGGCGCTCCATTGAACAACCATTGATAGTTGAGCGGCGTGCTGCCGGTCGCCGTTACGCTGAAATTGGCGTTGCCGCTGGTACATTCAACGATTTGGCCCGCCGGATTCGCTGTGATGGTCGGTGAAGTATAGCCCGTAATTTCCAAACCCCAGTTGTCGAGCGTGTAAAGATCGCCCGCTTCCACGTCGGCCACGTAGAGCACCCATTCGCCATTCGGATTGAGTCCATTGAACGAACTGAGCAACGCGGCGCGTGCATCGGTGTCGAGCACGGCGTAAGGACTGTTGGTGCGACCATCCGGCGCCCAGGTGTTGGTCAACGCGCCGGTGATCGGCAAGTTGTGATTGCCGTTGAGCGTGAGGCGGTAGTTGTGAATATCGCCATTCGTCGCGGCGTCGTCGAAGGTCACGTTGATGCCGTCGTCGCCGTAGCCGAGATTGCTGGCGCTGCGGCGGCCCACGCGGTTCAACAGCACGCTGTGCCCGGAACTGTGCGTGAGGTAGCAGTAGAGATCGCCGTTGAACGTGCCGCTCAGTTTGAGCGAAACCTTCAGGCCGGTGATGGACGCGATGGGCGTCGAAATTGTTTTCGCGCTGGCCACGCCGGACGGGCTGGCATCCGGGATGCCCGCGCCCACCACGAAGTTCGTGGTAAGGGTGCTGGTTTGTGCCGATACATGCAGGCCGCAAACCAGTGTGAGTGCCAGCAAGGCGAATTTGATGAGGCTCGACAGGCCGGTCGAGATCGCGTTGGAAACGCGAGGCAGGTGGTGTTTCGTTGTCATACGTCTTTTTCCTTGTTGCAAGCGCTGATCGCTCCTTTTGTGGGATCATTCTTACGACACTTCGCGCTTTCCAACAATCGGGCGGACCTACGGTCGTGTTCCCGGTGATTCTCAGAAACGAGCACCAGTGGATTTCCCGGGCAGAGATGGTGGACGATTTTTAAATTGGAACCGGTCGCCGCGCCGGCCATTGCGTGAGAACTGCAAACTTTTTTGGGGAATTTCTTCGGGTAAAGCTCGTCAAAGCCAAACCACGAAGCGGCAAACTTCCAGACGTGGAGTGGACGAACTCGCGAGAAGCGAGCGCGTAGCTGATCGTCGAAGGTCGGGGTTGGGCGTCGGGTACGTTGCCACTGAGGTCAGTAGCGAACGGGACTGCTCTCAGCCCGCAGTCTTGACGAGGAAGTCGTGATCAAGGAGCGCTGGTTCGGTAGAACAGCGGCCCGCCCGGCGGGTTTGCATCCAGGAATTCAATCAAGCCGCCCTCCGGCGCAGTCGCGCTGCCCGCGCTGACCCAATCCACTGCGTTTGTCGAGCGCTCGATCGTGTAGCTGAATCCCGGAATTCCGGCGAAGCGAACATGCACGCCGTCTTCGGCGATGACGAGGTTGCCGATACGATTGGCTTCCTCGCTGACCACCGTGGTGAGCACAGTGCCCGTCACGTCAAAAATTCCGTCGGTGATCGTGTAAGTGAACGCGTCCGCGCCAACATAGTTCGTCGGAGGCGTGTAAGTGACCGCGCCGTTGGTGAACGTGACCGTGCCGCCGTTCGTGCTCGTGGCGCTCACGTCAATGAGTTCGAGCGTGCCCATGTCCGGCGCCGTGTCGTTGGCGAGCAATTTTTCCGCGAGCACAGTCACAAAATGATTTTGCAACGCACCGAGCGTGTCGGTATTGGCCACCGGCGCGTCGCTCACGACCAGCGGGAGATTCAAACTGTTCGTGCTGCCGAGGAAATTAGCATCGCCTGCGTATTCCGCCGTGATCGTGTTTGTGCCGAGATCGAGCGAATCCGTGCTGTAGCTCGCGGCCCCGCTGCTCAGAGTCGCCGGACTG
>SCTL01000241.1 GCA_004297495.1 Verrucomicrobiota bacterium | reverse complement strand
GTTCGGTCACGCTCGCTAGCATGATGTTCATGATGCCGATGCCGCCGACGAGCAGCGAGATGGCAGCGATCGATCCGAGCACGATGTTGAAAATCTGCTTGGTGCGCTCGGCGCGCTTGAGGAGTTCGAGCGGGACGACGACTTCGTAATCCTTTTTCTTGTGGTTGCGTTCCATGACCGTCTTGATGGCGTCGGCCACGCCGGTCACGGATTCCAGTGATTCGACTTTGACGGTGATCTCGTGAAGCGCGACCCGCTCGGCTTCAAATGAACCTTGGCGTCGTCGCATCAACACTTCGCCGTAGCGCAGCCGTGCGGTTTCCAGCGGGATGAACATGCGGTGCATGGCGGGCTTGGCGGAATCCGCGGTGGCGTCGTTGTTCGCGATGATCGCGCGCGCCTCGATGATGCCGATGACCGTGTAATAATTTGCGCCGACGCGGACCTGCTTGCCGAGCGGCGAGGTGATCGGGAACAACGCGGGCACCATTTCCGCACCGAGAACACAGACGCTGGTGCGCTCATCCATGTCGTAGTCGGAAAAGAATCTGCCTTCGACCACGCGCTGGTTGCGCATCTCGGGATACCACGGCACCGTGCCCATCACATCGCAATCCACGCGGCGGCTGATGTTCCAGACATATTCGCGGATGTTGCGCGTGGGCATCACGACCGTGACGCCGGGAATCGTCGCACGGATGCGTTTCACGTCCGTGTAGGTGATGCCGTATTGCAGCACGTAACCTTGGCTGCCCTTGTCGGAAACTTTTTGATCCTCGGGCGGCTTGGTGCTGCGGAGAATGATGTTCTGGCTGCCGAGATTTTTGATCTGCTCCTGCGCTTCGTAACTCGCGCCTTCACCGATGGCGAGCATCGCGATGACCGAACAAACACCGAACACGATACCCAACATGGTGAGCAGCGAACGCAGCCGATGCAGCCAGAGGCTTTTCACGCCGAGGCGAATCGCGCGTTTCAGCCGGGGCGCCGATAAACTGTGCAGCGCGCTGCCGAGCGATTGAATGGAATTATCTTCGGACATCGCTTTCGATTTCGCCGTCGCGCAGACGGATGGTGCGGCTGGCGCGCTGGCCCACGCTGGGATCGTGCGTGACGAGAATGAGCGTCTTGCCCTGCTCGTGAAGCTCGTCAAACAACTTCATGATTTCAGTGCCGGAGGTGGAATCAAGATTTCCCGTCGGCTCGTCGGCAAGGATGACAAGCGGTTCGTTGACGAGCGCCCGGGCGATGGCAACGCGTTGCTGTTGCCCGCCAGAAAGCTCGAAGGGTTTGTGTTCCAGCCGATTTTCCAATCCCACACGCGCGGCCATGCGCTGGGCCATGTCGCGGCTCTGGTCTTCGGGCCGGTCCTGGTAGTAGAGCGGAATCTCGATGTTCTCCACGACCGTGAGTTGTTGGATGAGATTGTAAGATTGAAAAACGAAACCGAGCCGCGCGCCCCGGACGGCGGAGAGAGCGTCATCGTTCATCTGCGAGACATCTTCGCCGCCGAGCCGATAGTGGCCAAGACTCGGACGATCAAGACAGCCGAGCAAATTGAGCATGGTGGATTTGCCGCAACCGGACGGGCCCATGATGCTGATGTATTCGCCCGCCTGGATTTCAAACGTGACCCCGCGCAACGCTTCGACCGTGACCGGACCCATCTGGTAGGTCTTGCGGACGTTTTCAAATTGGACAATGGGCGCGGGCATGGTCGGCGAATGAAACGGGTTTAACTTTTCGCTGCGGCGGCCTGCGCGGTCGCGGGCGGGTTGGGTGACGCCGGCTTGTCGTTGCCATTTCCGTCCGGTTTCTTTTCCTTCTCGCCGTGATTGGTCTCGACGCCATCGGGCAAACGCAGCAACACACGTTCGCCTTCTTTCAAACCGGTTTTCACCTCGATAAATTCATCCGTGAATTCACCCACTTGGACTTCGCGCCGCTCCGGTTTGAATCCGCCCGCGACGTAGCAGATTTGTTTTCCGCCGTCCGGCGCGACGGCTTGCATCGGCACGTAAACCACGTCGTTCAGTTTGTTCACGAGAATCTCCACCTTGGCGCTCATGCCGGGTTTGACCCAGTCGTGCGTGCCGTCAATCGTGATGGTCGTGAGATAAACCTTCAGGTCGGGACTCATCCAGCGGTTCGCGGAATCCGGCAGCACGCCGACCTTCGTGACTTCGCCGGTGAGCACTTCGTCGGGGAACGCATCCACAGTGATGCGCGCTTTCAATCCCTTCCTCACCTTTTTGATGTAGCTCTCGTGGATTTTCACGTTCACCGACATGCGCGTCATGTCAGGAATCGTGATGATCGCCTGCCGTTCGCGCACGCTCGCGCCTTCGCGGATCCGCTCTTCGCCGCCGTAATAGAACTGGTCGTCGCGTCCGCCGCCATAGACGACAAGGCCGGTCTTCTTCGCGATCAGTGCGCACTTTTGGAGCTGTTCGTTCAGATCGTTGCGCTGACGCGACTGGACTTCGTACTGGCCTTTGGCGGAATTCAACTTCGCCCGCGCCTGCGCGAGTTTGGAAATCGCCACGCGCCGGGCCTTGTCTTGTTCGCGCACGGCTTCGGTGAATTTCGACATCGCTTCCTCGGCGGATTTAGGAAATTCGTATTTCAGATAGAGCGCCATTGCGGTCTCGGCGGTCTGGACCTTGAGCCGTGCGCTCTCGTAGGAGATCTCGTCGCGCACCTGCTCGGTCTTGGGCACAAAACCTTTCTCGAACAAGCGCCGCGTGCCTTCGAGCGCGGTGCGGGCCTGGCCCAATTCCTTTTGCGCGACCTGCAAATCGTCTTCGAGCTTGCGCAGCTTCTGTTTTGCCTCGCCGTCGCCGAGCGCGTCAATGTTGGCGAACTTCGTGAAATCAATAATGATCGGGCGCGGCTTGGGTGTCGCTTCCGGCGACGAACCGAGCGAGGGCGAGGGCGCGTTCGTTTGCGGCACTGAATTCGTCGCGACCGGTTTCTGCGCCGAGATTTCGCCGGCGTGAACCGTGTCTTCGACGTTGTTCGTGGCCAGCGCGGCGAGAATTTTATCCAGGCCGAACTGCGCGATGATGTCCGGCGTCACGGTGTCGCCGAGAAATTTGTCGAAGTCCATCCGGGCAAAGCGGGTCTTCTGCTCGGCGGTCTTGAGGTCGCTCTCGTTCTGGCCGAGTTGGATTTCGTAGTTCTGCTGCGCGTCAGTGAGGCTCGCGAGCGCGGATTGATAGGAAATTTCCTGTTGCACGATCTGCTTCTGGAGATCGGACGAATCCAGTTCGCAAAGAACCTTGTTGGTCTTCACGTCGTCTTCGCTGACGAGATAGCCTTCATCCACGATCTTCAGAATTTTTGTTCCCTGATAGCCGACGCGCACCTCGCACTTGATTTCCTGCGATTCAAGCGCCTGCAAACTGCCGCCTTCGAGCACGGTGATGTCCAGCGGCCCGCGCCGCGCGGCGAAGGTCGGAATCTTCGCGGAAGATTTGCCGCCGCGCCCGAAGAGCCACCAGCCGGCGGCGAGAATGATTACCGCCGCGACGATCAGTCGCCAGCGCGGTTGTCGGCGGACAAAAGTTATCGCGTCATTGAGCTTTGGCATGTTCGGTTTCCTCCCACTGGCCGTTGTCCTTGATGTAAAGAATGCCCATGTTATTCCAGAATTGCAGGCGGGCGATCGTGTGCGTGACCAACGCCTGCGTGCGCAGATTCTTCGCGTCAATCAACGCGTTCTGCGCGTCCACCAAATCCTGCGCCTTCGAGCGGCCGAATTCACCGAGGAGGTTCTGCTCCTCGACGCGCCGCTCGGAAATCTTCACGCCAATCTCGCTGATCTCGTAACTACGCTTCGCCTGATCCAGCGTGCGCCAACTGTCGCGCACCTGAAGTTTGATCTCGTCCTCACGCTGGACCAACGCCCGGGCCGCGCTGTTGCGAGTGATCAGCGCCGCGCGATAGGAATTCCGCTCCGCCACGCGGTCGAGGCCGGGATCAATGTTCAATCCAGCGTTCCAGCGATAGCGATCCAACTCAGGCAGTGAGAAATGCCCGCTCTCGTTGGGGTTGCTGTTCACGGCGACCGACGCGGCGAGGTCCACGCGCGGCTTGAGAAGATTTTCCGCCAGCTTCACGCGGCGCTCGGTGTCGTCGAGTTGATCCTTCGTGTTCATGAAATCCAGCCGTGCCGCGAGCGCGACCTTGATCGAATCGTCCACGGCGATCTCCGGATGCCGGATTTGCAAAATGTCCAGTTCGTGATCGTCGAGGATGAGATTCGTGTCCACCGAGAGGCCGAGCAGGATTTTGAAATTGTCGAGCGACTGTTTGTAGCCGCGAATGGCCGCGATCCACGTGCTCTCGGTGGAAAGTTCCTGTTGCTCCAAACGACCGAGGTCGGCCGTGGTCACGCGTCCCTCCGCCGCCAGCGCACGCGTGCGTTCGGCATTTTTGCGCGAGGTCTGGAGGTTGAGGAAACTGTTCCGCACCGTGTCGCGGCTGCCCAGGACGCCGTAGTAAGCCGTCGCGATCTGCACGCTGAAATCTTTCCGGTAGCGGGTGAACTCGCGCAGGTCGTAAAGCATCTGGCGCTCGGCTTGAATAAGCGCCTCGGTCTGGGTCTTGAACCCGGAGTCGCGCAGCAGCGGACGCAGAAACGTGGCGCTGAGTTGGGAGGAACTCGTGACGCGCGGATCGCCGGTGACGAAGCGGAGAAAGTCAGTCGTCATCGCTGTGGTGACGCGGCCCACGTCGCGGATCAGCCAGCTCGCGCCGATTGCGCCCGAGCCAGAGATGCGCTGTTGTTCCACGAGCGTGTCGCTGACGATGACCTTGGGCTGACCGGTGATCTCATCAATGCCGAGCGTGACCGCTTGCTCGGTCCGTCCGGAGTAATTCGCGCTGCCCGACGCGGAAAAGATCGGCTCGAATTGATGGCGCACGAGCGTGAGCGAAAGTCCCGAGAGATAAAGCTGCTCCTTGCGCGCCTGGTAAGCGCGGCTGTGCTTGATGGCGATGTCCAGCGCATCCTCCAGTTTCAAGATGCGCGCGCCGATTTCCGCCTTGCCGTCAATGCCGAGAAAGTCCGGCGCGTTCGTCGCCGTGGGAAAACCCTCCAGCGAAATAACGTTCGTCTGCTCGATGGTGAAATGCGGGTCGGAGTTTCGGACGGACGCGGACTTCTTTTTAATGGTCGAATAAGTCTCGCGGTCCGCCGACTTGCGGTAATGGCTGGACGTGCAGCTTGTCAGCGCGAGCAGGAACGACAGCCCGGCCAACAACCCTCGTCGCGCAAACCTCTTCACGCTGGGAAACATCGGGTTAATGGACTCTTACCGGGCGCGCTTTGTTCATTTTTCGAGCCGGCGCATCCGGATGGTAATTCAAACTCCACAGTCATCATTTAGTTGCGGTCCTGAGACGGCAACCAGTTAGTTGGACACTGCTCCACGAGAAAAATCACGGCCCTGTCGCAATCTTCCTGTTGCCGGCTCGACGTTTGACCGATTCTTCCCTAACTTGCGCCCGAATGGAAATGCAAACCATCATTGACGGACTGCTGATGTATGTCGGCCTGGTTGTGTTGCTCACGTTTCACGAATTCGGCCACGCGTGGATGGCGTGGAAGTGCGGCGACGACACGGCGAAATCCATGGGCCGTTGCTCACTGAATCCGCTGGTGCACATTGATCTCATCGGCACGGTGCTGCTGCCGCTGGTGATGATTTTCCTGCCGGGTGCGGGCCGGTTTCTCGTCGGCTGGGCCAAGCCGGTGCCGGTGAACATTTCCAACCTGCGCAATCCGCGTTGGGACGACATCCTCGTTTCACTGGCCGGCCCGTGGATGAACTTGGCGCTGGCGGTCGGGCTGATGTTGCTGGCCCGGGTCGGAATGATCGCCGACGTGGAAACTTTGAAAACGCTCTGCACGAACCTGGCCGGACTGAGTCTCATCCTGTGCTTCTTCAACCTGATTCCCATTCCGCCGCTGGACGGCTCGCAAGTCGTTCGCGCGCTCACCGGCATGAGCTATGAAACGTACGCCAAGCTCGCGCGGTTCGGCTTCATCGCGGTGATTCTGGTGCTGAACATTCCGTTCGTGCGGCCGCTGCTGAGCAACGTGACGAACTCCTCGCTGCGCATCATCGGCGGCTGGTTCGGCGTGCCGGTTTAGTGACACGGGTTGCGCGGCTATTTCAGCCAGAGCACGGTTACGCCTTCGTTGGTCGCTTCGAGATCAGGGTCGCCACGCAGTTCCGGCACGACTTCCAGCAAACTGAGCACCGGCGGGTTGAAGATGGAAAAATTTTCGCCCGGGATAAATTCCCTGATCGCCCCTTCCTTCTTTCGCAGCGCAAAGGATTTTCTCAGGCCGACGCAAAGCTTGCCGCCTTTGCCGCTCGAACCGTAGCCGTGGATGATTTTCAAGACGCGCACGCCTTCGCGTTTGGCGCGGCGGATTTCCTCGATCACGAGCCGCCGCGCGTCATCGAGCGAAGGAAAATCGGCTTCGACGTTGAAGGTTTTGATGGGAAACATGCGAACGCGGCCAGGTGGCGTACAAAAAAATGGAGCGAGCGAAGAGACTCGAACTCTCGACATTCACCTTGGCAAGGTGACGCTCTACCAACTGAGCTACGCTCGCTTCCAAAAGCGGGCATTAAATTACGAAACGGCACTGTGATTGCAAGTCCTGTTTTCGGGCCGCGACTCAAGTCATTTGCGACGGCGGCCGCAAATGCACAATCGTCGCACCCCAACCGCCCAACAGTTCGCCGGCCAGCGCGAAGGATTCCACGTCCGAATGTTTTGCCAGCGCCGCGTGGACCGTGCGCCGCAAGTTGCCGATGCCCTTCCCGTGAATGATCCGCACGCGCAAAATGCCGCGTGCCTGACACTCGGCCAGATAGTCCAGCACGAGGTCTTTCACCTCGGAGGGCTTGAAGCTGTGCAAGTCCAGCACGCCGTCAATCGGCAGTTGAATCGGCTCGTCGTCCACGACGGAATCTAACCACGAATGGACACGAATGAACACGAATTGATCCGAGGTTTGATTCGCGTCGCATCTCCGCTAAACTCCGCCTCATCCATGAAAATCCGCCAAGCCCGGCTGGCTGACGCCGCCACCATCGCTGACT
>SCTL01000240.1 GCA_004297495.1 Verrucomicrobiota bacterium | reverse complement strand
GGGCGCGCTGTCGCCGATGGGCGAGGCGGTGACGAGATTGCCGCCCATCGTGGCGCGGTTGCGGATCTGCCGCGAGCCGAACACGCGCAGCATGTCGCGGAGCGCGGGAAACTCTTCGCCCAATTGATCATCAATTTCCGTGAGCGTGACCGCCGCGCCGATGCGCCACTCAGCCGGCGTGGATTTGATTTCCTTCAACTCCGCCACGGCTTCGGTGGAAATGAGCGTGGAGAATTTCTTGAATCGCTTGGTGATGTCGAGGCCAAGTTCCGTCGCGCCGGCGATGAGGCGGGCGTCGGGATTTTCTTTTTTCAGCCGCAGCAGTTCATCGAGTGAAATGGGGCGCAGGAATTTTTCGCCGTCGCTCTCGTAGTTCGCCGCGCCGAGTTTCGCGTCGGATTGTTTCAGCCGTTCCGCGAACTCATCTCCGCCATTTCTGCTTTCTGCTTTCTGCTTTCTGTTTTCAAAAGCCTCCCTTGCCGCGTCGCGAATGGGCCGGTAGCCCGTGCAGCGGCAGAGGTTGCCGGCGAGTTGTTCGTCCAAGTCATTACCGGTCTTCAGATCGTCGCGGTAGTAGCCCTCGAACAGGGAGCAAATGAAGCCGGGCGTGCAGTAGCCGCATTGGGAGCCGAGGTGCTCGACCATTTTCTGTTGGACAGGATGCAGTTTCTGGAGTTCCGAGTTACGAATTCCGAGTTTCGAGTTGGCGACGCCTTCCACGCTGATCACTTCTCGTCCTGCGACGAGACAGACGGGCATGAGACAACTGTTCACCGCGCGATAAGTCGGCTGGCCGTTCGTGTCTCGCTCGATGATGGCGACGGAGCACGCGCCGCAATCGCCTTCCGCGCAACCTTCCTTCGTGCCAGTGAGGCCGCTCGCGCGAAGGTATTCGAGGAGCGTGGTGTTCGGGGAAATTTTTTCCACGCGAACAACGTTTCCGTTCAGTCGGAACTCAAAACTGAGGGCCATAGGTTGCGCAGTAGCATAACGCAGTGGGCAAGCGGCGCAAGAACGCGGTCGGACGCGCCGGTTGCCAATTAATTCTGCGAATTAGGCTTGCCACCGGATGGCGGGCTGATAAACACCAAAGGCGTCAGAGGTCGTACCCAAATTACAACTCAATCCCGGCATGTACTGGAACTCGCAGGAGCCATTGATGACCGCCCGCCCGGGCTCGGGCCATCCCGTCGCCGGTTCAGCCGCCACCGCCCGCCGGCTTTTCCTTCGTCCGCAAACCAAGTCCCTTCCAAGTTCATGAAGCAATCCAAAATATTTTTTCCCGCCGGCATGCTGGCGTTGTTATTGGCCGCCGGTTGCGCCACGCCGCAACAGACCGCCGCCCTCGTCGTCGGTGGCGTCGCGGTGATGGGCGCGCGCACGCCGTCGCAGGAACTGGAACAAATTTATTACGTGGGCATGTTCGATCCCGAGGAGCAACTGCCGCCGACGGTCTATCGCCTGACGGTGCGCGGGCAGGCCAGCATCCTGAGCAACACGAAGTTCGCCTCCGGTTGGGTACGCGCCGGCCTCATTGACTCGCTCAACGGGCGCGTGGGCCTCGACCCGAACGGCAACGGCGAAATCGAATTCAGCCAGACCAACACCAACCAGAACGTCACGCTCAGTCCGGGCCGGCGGTTGATGATGTTCGGGCCGGAAGGCTTTCGCGAAGCGCCGCGCGATCACCGGCTGGTCATCGTTATGGGCTCGGACCCGCAGGGCTTTTTCAACGCGGTGGACGGCGCGCTGGGCGAAATCAGCAGCGTGGCGGTGGAACGCGGCAACGCGGCGCTGGAGAAAAAATTGTTCGAGGCGCTGATCACGACCGCGGGCGCGCGGGAAAATCTGGACCGGCTGAAATCCGACGTGGCCGCCGACCTGCCCCGCCAACCGCAAAACTAAGGAGCGGCCATGAAAACGAAAACTTTCCTGACCGCGGGCGCGGCGGTGTTGCTCTTCACGGGCTGCGCGGTGTTGACGGTGGACGTGGACGTGTACACCGGGCCGCTGGCGAACACGCGCGAAGTGCAGACCGAGCAGGTCATCAGCCTGGTGATGGGCGCGAAGCCGTTGCTGGTGCAACTGCGGGATCACCTCGAAGTCGCCAGCCGGCCGAGTTATGAGGTGCAAACGCGCGGCGCGGGTGAATTGATCCGGCAACGCGGCGGGTTGGAGAAGGAGATGATCCGGTTCCGGGCACACGACTGGTATTGGGCGGGCTTCGTGGCGCCTTCGGGGCTGGATGGCTTGCACCTGAACAACGACCACGCGCTCCGGGTCAACGACATCCTGGTGCTTTACGACGATCAAACTCCCGCCGTCTTTGGCGCGTTGATCGAACGCGGGCGCGAAATTGTCCAGCGTTACCAGGCGAACCAGGACATTCTCTTTCCGCTGGATAACGCGGCGGACAAAAAATCCTGGAGTCGCATCGCCCCCGGGATCAAAGACGGATC
The DNA here is from genome assembly GCA_004297495.1 of Verrucomicrobiota bacterium. Classification (GTDB taxonomy): domain Bacteria; phylum Verrucomicrobiota; class Verrucomicrobiia; order Limisphaerales; family JADLHS01; genus SCTL01. The sequence continues at coordinate 1,456 of SCTL01000240.1, read as the reverse complement.
CGCGCGCGCGGCCTACGAGGCGTTCTTCGTGGCGGAAAATGGCCGGCGCGTCGCGGAGCCGCTGTTGGTCTGGCTGCGGAAACGCCATCCGTCCGCGGGCCCGATACCGGAGTTCAACGCGGCGCTGGTGCATTACTTCCGCACCAATCAAGTGATCGTCAAGGAGGCGGAAAAACTTTTTGGCAAGGATGAACTGGACGACGAACCGGCCCGCGAATTCTTCCGGCAGGCGGACCGGCTGCTCCACGCGTACGAGGAATGTCGCAGCGCGCTGCACGATCTGGCGCTCCTCTCGGTGCGGGGATTGAAAGCCGTGGCTGACGGCGGCTTCGCGTCGGCGGCGGACAGTAATTACGTCGCCCAATCGGTGGCCGCGTTTGCCGCCACCGTCATCACGCCCTCGCCGCATTGGAATTCGACCAAGGCAGGAACGGCTTGGAACCCGGCGGTCAAAGCACTCGCGGCCGAGCCACAGCCGGACGCGAAAACTGCCCGCGCCGTTTTGGAGGCGGGCATGTTGCGCGACCCCGGCACGATGGCCACGAGTCTGTTGGAACTCGACACACAACTGGCACGGCAAGGGCACGACCTCGTCAGCGACTCGGGTTCGCTTTCGGAGCTTCGCCTGCCGGGCGATCTCAAGCAGGAACTCGCATACCTCAATCAAGCCGCCGGCAGCGCCCTCAACACCGGACGCGATCCCAAAGGCCTGGAAACGCTCATTGACGAATATCGTTTGATGGCCGCCAATCCCACCAACACAACCCTGGCGAAGCGGGCCCAGACTGCCGAGTTCCACTGCTTGATGGATTCACTCGTGGCGTTCGGCGAAAAAGTCGCCACGCTCGGCAACACGGACACGCTGTTGAACTCGGGCGGCGACGCCGAGGCGCATCGCTACGTTTCCGTTTTGCAATACGTCGGCAACGCCATCCTCGTTCACGTGGATGAACTCCAACACTGGTCCGACCACGCGCAACGCAGCAAACGCCAGCGCCCGCTTGCAGTCGCGGCGCTGCGCGATGCCGGCTTCACCAACTCGTTTCTGACGGACACCAACCAGCTCAAAAACATGGACGCGAAAGACGTGCTTGCTGCCGAGATCGAAGCCCTCCGCGCGGCTCATGTGAAGGCGATGTCAGAAGCTGGCACCGGCACCGAGGCCGACCCGGACGCCGCGCCGGCCCATGGCTCGCCGGACAAGTTCGTCCGCGCGTTGGATGAAGCGATTCAAATGCGCAACGGAAAGATTTATCTCCGCCCCGCCTCCGCCTATCTCCGCAGCAGTTACCCGGCGACCACGCTCAACGTCAACGAAAGCGTCGGCTGGAACAACCAGCTCGAACGGCAGGCGTGGCGCGGCATTCCGATCATCGGCGGCCTCTTCGATTCCTCCAGCCGCGCGCGCCTCACGGAACTGCGCGAACTCGACAAACAATCCTGGCAAAACATCAAC
>SCTL01000239.1 GCA_004297495.1 Verrucomicrobiota bacterium | reverse complement strand
CAACACGATGGCGCAATCCGTACGTGAGCGCACCGAGGAATTCGGCGTGATGAAGGCGCTCGGCTTCACCAACGAGATTGCGCTCGCGCTCGTGCTGGCCGAGTCGTGCGTGCTGGCCGTGCTCGGCGGTTTCACGGGGCTGGGCCTCGCGTGGCTGATCACGGCGGGCGGCAGTCCCGTACCTTCGATGCTGCCCGTGTTTTATTTGCCGGTGAAATACGTTTTCATCGGCGCCGGACTGGCGATTGCGCTCGGAGTCGTCGCGGGAATTTTCCCGGCGCTGCAAGCCATGCGGCTGCGCATCGCCGATGCGTTGAGGAGGCAGGGTTGATTTATGTTTAACTGGCTTTCCCAAGTCATCTCGGTTTCGGCGGTGAATTTTTACACCATCCCGCAGCGCAAAGGCGCGTCCATCACCACCGCCGTTGGCATCGCGGGCGTCGTGGCGGTGTTCGTCGGCGTGCTGTCCATCGCCGAAGGATTCCGTGCCGCGATGCGACCCACCGGCGCGCAGGACGTGGCGATTGTCTTGCGTAGCAGCGCCGACACCGAAATGACCAGCGGCCTCACGCGCGAGGACGCGCGACTCATCGCCGATGCGCCGGGCGTGGCGCGTACCGCTGACGGCCCGCTCGCGTCCGCTGAGTTGTTTGTGATCATCAATCTGCCCAAAAGATCCACGGGCACAGATGCGAATGTCCCGCTGCGTGGCGTGGAGAAAGCCGCCATGCTCGTGCGCGATGACATCAAGCTTATCGCGGGCCGGCGCTTCGAGCCGGGCCGCAACGAAGTGATCGTCGGCGCGGGCGCAGCGCGCGCGTTTGCGGGCTTGGACGTTGGCGGAAAAATCCATGTCGGCCAGAGCGATTGGGAAGTGGTGGGCATGTTCACCGGCGGTGGCGGCTCGGCGGAATCGGAAATCTGGACGGATGCCGCCGTGTTGCAGCCGGCGTATCATCGCCAGGGATTTCAATCCTTATACGCGCGGCTCACGTCGCCGGCGGCGTTTCAGGAGTTCAAAGACGCGCTGACCAGCGACCCGCGGCTCAAGGTGAAGGTGATGCGACAGGCGGACTTTCTGGCGGACCAATCCTCGATGCTGGTGAAGTTCATCGAAACCATCGGCGTGTTCATCGCCGCGATGATGGGATTGGGCGCGCTGTTCGGCGCGTTGAACACGATGTACAACGCCGTGTCCGTGCGCACGCGCGAGATCGCCACGCTCCGAGCGTTGGGGTTTGGCTCCGGGCCAGTGGTGTTGTCGGTGCTCTTTGAATCGCTGGTGCTGGCGCTCGCGGGCGGAATCCTCGGCGGCACGGCTGCGTATCTGGCGTTCGATGGATTCAAAGCGGCCACAATCAACTGGCAGACGTTCAGTCAGATTGCGTTTGCGTTCACGGTCACGCCGCAACTCCTGATAGTGGCAATCGTCCTTGCGCTCGGCATCGGTCTGTTCGGCGGACTTTTTCCTGCGATCCGCGCGGTGCGAATGCCCATCGCCTCCGGCTTACGCGAACTCTGAGAGCTACGCGGAC
>SCTL01000238.1 GCA_004297495.1 Verrucomicrobiota bacterium | reverse complement strand
GAGAACGACTTCACTTCCACCAATTCGTCTCCCTGGTTCTGCAATGCGGCGAGGAGCGCGTCCGCCGGTTGGCCGGTCGGTTTGATTTCCGCACCCGCCGGCCCGATTACCGTCAGCGCCGCGGCGCGTCCACGCGGAGTCCAAGCCCAGACGGCGTAAGCCTTGGCCACGCCGGCGAACGCGCGCGCAAAATCCTCGTAATCTTGCAGCGACACGACGCGGTCCAGCGTGAGCGTGCCGAGCGGGGCGCGTGAGCGCGCGCCGGCCAGGGTCTCCGGGTCCTGAGCTCCCGTGGGTTTCAAGGGATTGGAAACCGCTTTCACCCCGAGCGGTCGTGTCACCAGCAGAGTCAACTGTCCCGCCTTGACGAGGCCGGCGGCACCGATGCCCTTGCGATAATTGGCGCGAATGTTTTCAAAGCCCGAAGGCAGCCGCGCGCCCTGGCCGCCGTCACCAAACAGGATGACGGTTGTGCCGTCGTCCTGTTGCCGGGCGACGAAGACGCGGGCTTGCGGCGATTGGGCGTAGAGAGACTCGACTTGTTTCCACCGGCTGTCGTTCACCCAAAGTTGCAGCGAGGATTCAGCCCCATCGCCTCCCGGCGGAAAAGCGTAGGTGAGCGGTTTCTGTCGCAGCGCAAATTGCTGGTGCGCGCGGGTCGCCTCGCCGTTGCCCACGACTTCTTGCACGGATTCACCATGCGTGGCCTCGACCACGTTGGCGAAAATCCGCACCGACTCCCGCACATAACTATTCTCCAACGGATCGCGCAGCGTCAGGATGGTGATGCCATCGCCGTGGCGCAGGTCTTGGATCACCAGTCGCTCGGCCGCCTGAACGCCGCGCAAATCCGCCCGTTCGCCGGTCAGCAGCAGCAACTGGCCGATGCGCAAGTTGAGATCAAGACGGTCAAGCGCCAGTTCGGCGTCCGTCGGGCCGGGGTTCGTGGTGATGGGAAGTTCCGCGAGTTCGAGGCGTTCGCTCTGGACGTAAGCGGTGGTCGTGCGATTGAAGAACGCCGTCGCCTTGTCCGCGTCGCTTTCCGAGAGCGCGTTCCCCTGAAAGTTGTGCAACCGCAATCCCGTGCATTTGCCGCTCATGGCATAGTCGGCCACCGATTCCTCAATAACGCCGCCAACACGGAACGGCACGAGACGCTTCGTCGCGGTGTCGAACACAACCCAGTCCTCCGCCACGATTGCCGAAACGATCCGTTCGAGATGGACGTCCACTCCCACGCCCAATTTGCCTCCTTGTGAGTCCCGCCAAATCGTCGTGGACGGGTTGTCCCAGTCCTTGATGTAGCCTGCGCGCGACTGGTCTGGATGGTCGCGATCATCCGGCGGCAGACTTTTCCATCGCGGTGCGCTGTGCCCGAAAAAACCGGCGCGCGATCGCAACGCGAACACGCCCAGCGACGGCGGCAGCGGCGCGGGCTGCGGTTTCTGCGCCGCGTGCGCCGTCACCATCTCCGCATCTAGGCCCGAGTAGTGAAGCGCCGCCCGACTGAACTCGCTCCCGATCGCGGAGCCGGGTGAAATGTATCGCTCCTTGATTTGGTCGCTGATGGATTTGCTGGTGGCAATGGAACGCGCGCGCACGACCGGCAGCAGGTACGTCAAGGTCGGCGCAGGCTGAATGGCAACGTTCGCCTCGGGTTCCGACAACTTGATCCAAGCCAAATCGCGTTCGCGATCCGATGTCACGGCGCTGATTTGTTTTGCGGCAACCACGACCGCGCTCGGGTCATCGTTCTTTTTAACTGAAATCACGATGACGTCACCCACGTGAAGATTCGTCGTCGTTCCGCGCAGATAGATTTCCCCCAAAGCGTTGAGTTGATCCTGGTCTCCCGGCAATACTTGCGGCTGCGATGTCCGCAAATGAAACTCATTCCAATCCGCCCGCGCCGCGAATTCGTGCGAAGTCTCAAAGGTCTGGGGTTGCTCCTCCGGTCCGGGCACGCTTTGAACCTTCGCGCCCCGGGGAATGATCGCCTGGCCCGGCGTGCCCGGCGCGTCCTCGACCGTGAACGCGAGCCACGTGCTCGCCGCCACACCGGGATTCAATTCGTAACCGATGGCGCGCGCGAGTTCGCGCACGCTGCGCCGCTCGGTCGCCGTGCGGAGAAAATTTTCGTTCGCGATCCGCTCGGAATAAAACGTCAGCACGTCCGCCATCGCCGAAAAACCGTCGAGCAACGCCATCGTGAAATCGTCGTCCTCGCGCGTGCGGAGCTTGCCGAGTTGCGGACGCGCCGCATCCGACAACGCAGCGCGCAGCGAGGCTGTGAACTGCGCGTGCGTGCCGGCGCGAAAGGCCACGGCGGGAAGTCCCGGACGGTTGGCGATGGCGGCGGGCGTTTCCGCCTCCGTGCCGGCGCAGCAGCCGCACTGGTTCAAATCACGCAACGTCGAGTCGAGCGGATTGGTCTTCATCTGCCACCTCGCAGTTGCAAATTCAAGAGGCCGTGGTCGGGAAAGCTGGGATCGTTTTCCAGACGGACGATCTCCAACCGCCCGGCTTTGAAAACCCTGTCGTCCGGCAGTTCCGGATCGCCTTGCGCGTCCTGCCGCCGCAGGCGCAACACGTCCACATGCTGCACGCCCGGCACGCGCTGGGCCGCGGCGTAAACGGCGCTCACGCGCACCGGATCGCCAAAAGTGAAATTGTCCGGATGAAAAAATCCACGGCGACCGTCGGGCCGCGGCCGCGCGCTGAAGGCGTCGAGCAAGGCGGCCTTCACGTCGCTGCGGAAATAGCCGGCGGCCACGCAGACGAACAGGGACAATTCGAGCGAGACGAACACCGGCCCGTTGATTTCCAGATCGTGACCGGCGAGCCGGTACGATTCGAGCCAATCCGTCAGCGCGGTTTCAAACTCGGCGGTGACGGGCCGGCCACCGCGGCGGTCCACGCTGAGAAATATCGTGTGCCAGCTTCCGGTCCAGCGGATCGTGGCGGCGGCGCGTTGCACCTCGGGATGTTCGCCGGCGCGGCGGGCGTAATCCGCGGGCGTCACACATCGGCGCGGCACCTTGAAGGCCTGTGGCGCGTATTGCCGCACTTCCTCCATCGTCTCCGGCTCGATTCCGCCGCGCGCGGGCAGCGGGTTGGTGACGCTCTCGATTACGTCCTCCAGCCCCGGCGCGAAAATCTGCGTGATTGCGCCCGTGCCGACGTTGCCGCGCGCGCCGTTGCCGACGCGATAGCGCGCATAGAAGCGCGTCTGTTCCGCCGGCCGCATCCCGTTGGCGTCGTCGCCGAAACGAAGGTGCGCGCGGCCGTCATTCTCAATCTCCGCGACGAACTCGCGCGCGGTCGCGTCGCTGGCGATCAGGTCAAATTGTGGCTGCCAGATCTCGTCGCCGTTCTCAAACAGCCGCACCGCCGGTTGTGCGGCGCGCGGTGACTGCGCGAACACGGTTGCGACCGGAGAATCATCGTACTGCTCGGGGAACGATTCCGCGTGGGAGATTCCGCCGCGCACGAGGCGGGGTTGGTAGCGCGCCGGCACTTCGCGCGGGATTTCGACTTCGCACTGACCGCAGCGGTGATCGCCCGCGGGCGCAAGCGCGGGGTTGGGGGCGGGCACGCGGCCCAAGTCTTCCGCCGCCGGCAAGGTGCGACCGTGATCGGCAAGCACCAGGTTGCCGAGGGCAACGCTCACCCGCTCCACGGGAGCACCGTGTTCATCCACACTCGAAAGGCATAATGGAAACGGCAGCGCGTCGGCTTGCGCCCATTCGATTTCGGTGACGGGTTGGTCTTCTCCGTTTTCGGTTTTGACGAGCGGGTCGGTGCTCGGATTTACGGCCGTCAAACGAACCGCGTGCCGTTTCGTCAGATCGGCATCCGCCGGGTTGCCGGTGTGCGGGCCGACTCGCTCCGCCAGGATCAGCACCTGTCCGGGTTTGAGCGCCGGGAAACTTTGGTCGAGCGTGGCTTTCACCGCGCCCTTGGGCAGACAGCATTGCGCCCCGACCCAGGTGTAAAAATTCATCTCGTTGTGATCGGGATGGAGAAACACGTCGTGCAACGGCTCGAAAACTTCCGCCGCGCTCGCGTCGAGGACGCGCTTCAATCCGAATTCGTCCCGCGCGAGCACGCAGGCAGTCCCGGTGTCCGTGCTGAAGCAGGTTCCCGCCACCAGTTTTTGCGAGCCGGACGCCGTGAATTCCACCCGCGCGGTCAGCGCCTGGTTGCGCGGAAGGACGACGCCGGTTTGCGGCGCGTCGTCCCGCAATCGCACCTGCACCCACACGCGCGCGTTGCAGCCTTCGTGCATCCGGTAATCGAGCAACCGTGCGTGGCGGCGGAGCGAGACGCGTTGCCGGGCCGTACCGAGATAGGCTTCGGTGCCAATGGCGTCCTGCCGGTAGCTGAGATAATCACCGACATAGGCGAACAACTCGACGAGCGTGACGCCGAGATCGGCCGCATTGCGTTCACGCCAGCCCGGAGCGATCAGCGACAACCGGTCGAGCATGAGCTGGCGGAAGCTGGCGAAATCTTTCGCGAGATAATCCAATTCCGGCTCAGGGCGTGCCACCGGCGGACAGGCACAGGTCTCGCGGCAATCAAGATCGCTGGGACATTCAACCTTGAACGAGAAGTCCACCGAGGCCAGGGGTTTGTCGAGCCCGGTGAGCGCCGCGAAATCGTCGCCGCCCGGCGAGCCACCCGGATCGCAAAGCCGCAGCGTGTAAGTCGAATAATCGCCGGGTTCGGAAACCTCCACTTCAACGTGATCATCTCGCTCCGCCGTCTTGGATTTGAACTCGGCGTTCGTCACCTGAATGTTCGTGATGCGCTCACCACCGGCGATGGACACCAGGAATTGTTTGGCGGCAAGCGCATTTAACAACTCCCCATCCGGCGGCTTGACGAAAAAGACGCGAAGTAATCGCTGTCGCCTGGCCGGGTCCGTCGGTTTGATTTCAACGTCCACGACTTCGAGGCGATCAATGCCGTTGAGCGGCTGCTCCGCCCGGCGAATCAACGCGCGCCGGCCTTCTTCGCAACAGAAATAAATCATGGCGCGGGCCTCCGGAATTCCGTCGTGCGCCGCTCCTGGGTGCGGCGGATGACGTAGCGCACCGTGATGCCGAGCGTTGAATCAACGGACTCGACCCTGACCGCTTCCACCTGGATGAGATCGGCGAGCCATTGCTGGAGCGCGCCTTGAATCATCAATTGCGAGGCGGCGGCCAGCTCGGGACTGTTGCCGGCGAAGACGAGATTCAACACGCCGCTGCCAAACGTCGGGCGGTTCACGCGCTCGCCGGGCGAGGTGAACAGCAACTGCTCGATCAACTCGCGGATGTGCCGCTCGTCGGACGCCGGCTCGGCGGTGCGCCCGCGCGCATCGAAATGGTAGGGATGGGCGACGTTCATTGGGCCTGCACGCGAAACTGGGTTTGCACGATGTTGACGCCGGTGCCATTGGGCGCGCAGACGGCCTGGCTGTCCTGCAACAGCAACGGCATTCCGCCCGACTTCACGCGCGTGGCGGCGGTCATCCATTGCGCCGTAACGCAAGGGACGGGCGAGCCGCTGACGTTGAATGGGCAACCGGCAATCGTCCACGGGTTCGGCTGTTGTACGGTCATCTGGCTGGAAACTTTCACGCGCGGATTCGGCACCGTGGCCTGAGCCGGACCGCCGTGCAGGCAGAGCACCGTCGCGCCTTGATGGAGAAGGTAGCCGGGCATGGTCAAATGCGGAGTGCGGAACGTAGAGTGCGGAATTTCCCATCGTCGCACGCCGCGACGATTTTGGACTTTGGGTTTTGGGCTTTGGACATCATAAAACTTCCAGCGCTCCGTCGTTAATTTTGACCTGCGGGCCTTGCATCGCGATCTTCGCGCCCATGCCGTTGTCTATTTCGATGCCCGTCGCGGTCATTTTGATCTTCTGACCGTTCGCCGTTTCGAGCGTGATGCCGCCGGTGCCCGGCGTGTCGTCCAGCAGCAACATCGTGCCGCCCGCCGTGCGCAAAATTATTTTTCCGTCCTGCTGCATCGGCGGCACGAGCAGCGCGGCGGGCAACTCACTCACGCCGCCGTACCACGCGCCGGACCAGATCGGGTAATCCGGCTGGCCGTGCTCGAATTCGATCCAGACGCCGGCGTCTTTTTTCGGCAGCGCAAAAATGCCCATGCCGGAGCCGCCGGCGGGGAAACAGGGCATCGCCCAACCGCTCTCCTGATCACCCAGCACATCGGGAACTTTGGCGCGAATGCGTCCCAATTGGAGCGGGTCGCGGTTGTCCGTCACTTTGCCGCGATATTTGCCGTAGAAGGAATCGCTCATGGCCGCACTACCGGGGTTGTGGTCCCGACGCCTTCGCGGCCGAGACTGAATTTTTGCGAATACTCGTTGCGGGTGATCGAGTGCGTCACGCGCTTGACGTACCAGAAGCCGTCGTGCGTCTGCCCCGCGCCGCGCACGCCCACCAGCCGGCGCGCGCGCAATACCGAGCCGTAACGCACCGAGTCCACCTCGCCGTCGGCGGTGGCGGCATCGGGCGCGTTCATCGTGCTGGCCAGCGCGGTGGTGGCGGCGGTGGCGGCATTCTGGTTCGCGGTCTCGCGCTGCAACGTGGTGCGCAACGCGGGCGCGGGCGATGCGGCCAGCGGCGGAATTTTCAGCGAGGGCAGCGTGGGAATCGGAACGGTGATGTTTAACAACGGCACCACGAACACGCCTTTCGTCGCCGTCGTCGCGAGCGCGTCGTTGGAGAAGTTCAGCGCCTTCACGTTCGTCGCGGACCCCAAGTCCACCGAGAGCGCCGGTTGCGGCAGACCCGTTCGCACTGGCGGCCCCCAATATCCCTGGCTCACGCCGAAGGTGAGCGGTTCGAGGTAAAACACGTAACCGTTTCGTTGCGCGAGACGCTGGAGGAATTTCAAATCGGTTTCATGCTGGCGCGGGATGCGTTCAGTCATGATCGGCACGTCGGTCGTCGGCGAGGGATTTGGAACGACGCCGTAACTGGCGTATCCGGCGAGCACGCGCGTCACGATCACCGAGTCGGTCTGGTTTTGGTAACTGTCGTTTTTTTCCTCGAAGTCCATGACGGCTGTGAGGTCCTTGCCGGTGACGGTGAGCGTGGCCTGACCGGGCGCGGAGCCGGGATTGAATTGTGTGTGTGTGATCACGCCGTCAATCAACGCCTCCGGTGACGCGCCCATGATCACGCCGAGAATGACGCGCGTCTTCGGCTTGAGCGACTCGTCACCCACGAGCGAGTAATCGCCCAGCGCGTTGCGGGCGCAGGCGAAAGTGATTTGAAACCCGTCGCCCGCGCCGGAGTCGTTCGTCACTTCGACGCGCGAGAGGGCTTGCAACAACTCCACCGGCGCCGGCCTTGGCACCGTGGCGCCGAGCCAGAAGACGAATCGAATTCCTAGTGTGCTCGTGAACATGATTTCAAAAAAACTTCACTGGCGCGGCAACGCGATGACGACACGACTGCCGGGCTCATCAGTCAATTCCTCCGGTCTCAGCGAAGTGTTTGCATCCGCCACGCGCCAGAATTGCGTCGGGTCGCCGAGATATTTGGCAGTGACATTGTCGAGTCGGTCGCCCTCGACGACGGCGTGTTCGACGACCGGCGCGCTGGCTTCGGCGGGCGGGAGGAACCGGCGTTCGACGTGGCGGATTTCGCGCGGCGTGCCGTCGCCGTGCGGATCGGGCACAAGCTGTGTTTTCACGGCGAGTTTCGCGTAACGGCTGGTGGGATCAAACATGGCGGTGAGGGTTCAGGGTTTCGGGGGTCAAATTCCAATTGCGCTCAAGATGGACGCGGCGTTCGTTGCGCCGGCGCGCGTGGCCAGGACTTCTTTCTGGAGTTGATGCGCCATGAACAACGCGCCGCCGGGACTGGCCAGGCCGAGATCGCGGTAATTCAGCACGCGCAGGCCCAGGGAAACTTTCGCGTGAATCGGGTTCATGGCCGGGTCGAACATTTC
>SCTL01000237.1 GCA_004297495.1 Verrucomicrobiota bacterium | reverse complement strand
AAGAAAACCCACGGTGAAAAACAACACGGCGCGTGGGAACTGATCCAACGCAGTCACGCCGTCGCGAACGGTTGCTATGTCGCCGTGGCCAATCGCATCGGCCACGAAGTGATCAAAGGCGTTGGCGGCGACGGCATTGAGTTCTGGGGACAAAGTTTTGTGGCCGGCACGTCGGGCGAAATTGTTTCCAAAGCCAGCACGAACAAGGAAGAGATTCTCATTGTCCCGGTTGATCTCGATCACGTGGACACCACGCGCACGCACTGGCCGTTCCTGCGCGACCGGCGCATTGATGCTTACGACGGATTGACGAAGCGGCTGTTGGATTGAAGTGACGTAAGCGCCGACCGACGCCGTCTCTGTAGCCAGAACACTGCGCCGCCCAGACCCAGCAAGGCGCAACCGGCGGGTTCAGGCACGACGACTGGCCCCAAATCAAACCACGCCGCGTCGCCGACCTTGACCGAAACAGGCGTGTCCCACAATCCGCCGAGGAACGTGCTGGTCGTGTAAGTCTGCGTTTGAGCATCCAAGACCTTGACCCACTCGCCGTCATTCGGCATCCGGCCGACAGCGTTCGTGAAGATGAGGTCCAGGTCGTTGCCCCCGAGTGGCACCGAAGAAGAAATCAAATGAAGGCTGTTCGGATAATTGGGATTCCAGACACTTGTGCCCAGCCCGAGCCAAGCCGCCGGGTAAACGCTTCCTACGAAAAGATTCGTCCAGAGCGAGGGCGAATGCAGCACTCCGCCTTCTCCGAAGCTGAGCGAGTAATTGGAACTCCACAGACCGGAGTCAGCGTCGAAAACCGACAACGGTGTATAAGAGAGCGTGACTGGATTCCACTTCGTAAAAGTGGTTCCATCCGGGACTGAGGACAAACTGAAAATGTGGTCCAGCGTGTTGTCGCCGGCATCGAGCTGATTGGCGATCAAATTGTCGCCCGGGAAAATGGGCTTGTTGTAATAGCCGCCAAAAGCCGCGAGCTCGGCGATGACATAGCACGACAACGCGATGACGATTCTACTGATCAGAGTTTTCATTTGGGTTCTTAAACTTCTCCGAGTTTGCTCTCCGCTCGGAAGGACTTCTTAGGTGAATGGGGGGATAAGTCAAGACTGCGATAGATCCAATTATTCACAACTTGGAAAAGCTGGCGCCCAATGCTACTCAAAGCGCGTGTCAGCCAAACGAATCGAGCGCCTTTGGATCACCGGCGCGGGCGGATTGATCGGAAATTATTTTGTTCAGGCGGCGCGAGAAGGCGCGCTGGCCAGTTCGCTGATTGGACTCACTCGCGCCGAGCTTGATCTGCTCGATCACGCCGCGGTTCAAAAACGATTCCGTCGGGAGAAGCCGCAACTCGTCATCCATTGCGCCGCCATGAGCAAATCCCCGTCGTGCCAGGCGAATCCCGGACTCGCGCGCAAAGTGAACGTCGAGGTCACGAGACAACTGGCTGAACTCGCCGCCGACGCGGCGTTTGTCTTTTTTTCCACCGACCTCGTCTTCGATGGGCGGAAGGGAAATTACGCCGAAACAGACTCGCCGAATCCGTTGAGCGTCTATGCCGAAACAAAAGCGATGGCCGAGCAGGTCGTCGCCAAACATCCGCGGCATCTCATCATCCGCACGTCGCTCAACGGCGGCACGTCACCCACGGGTGATCGGGGTTTCAACGAAGACCTCCGCCGCGCATGGAGCGAAGGCCGCACGCTCACTTTGTTCACCGACGAATATCGCTCGCCGATTCATGCGCGCGAAACCGTCCGCTCCGTCTGGGAATTGATCGCGCGCGGCGCGATGGGTGTTTATCACGTCGCCGGCAGTGAAAGACTGTCGCGCTGGCAGATCGGGGAATTGCTTGCCGAGCGCTGGCCGCAACTCAATCCTAAGATCAAATCCGACTCACTGAAGAATTATTCCGGCCCACCGCGCGCGCCGGACACGTCACTCGATTGCTCCAAGGCGCAGAAACTTCTGTCATGCCCATTGCCGGGTTTGACAGATTGGCTGGCGAAGAATCCCAATGAGCCTTTCTGAGAAATCTTATCGCGGCAGAATCGCACCATCGCCGACGGGCTACTTGCATCTCGGCCACGCGCGGACTTTCTGGGTGGCGCAAGAACGGGCGCGCGCCCAACGCGGCACTTTGATTCTGCGGAACGAGGACATTGACTCGACGCGCTACCGGATGGAATTCGTCGAGGCCATGCTTGAGGACCTCAAGTGGTTTGGCTTCGCGTGGCAGGAAGGCCCGGATGTTGGCGGGCCGTACACGCCTTACGATCAGAGCCGGCGACGGGAACATTACTTGGCAGCCTTGGACAAGCTGATCGCCGGAAACTTTGTCTATCCATGCGTCTGTTCGCGCAAAGACATCCAGACCGCCGCCCACGCGCCGCACGCGGAGGACGATGACGAGGTGATCTATCCGGGAACATGCCGGGAGAATCGTAAATCTGAAATCGTAAATCGTAAATTCTCCTGGCGCTTTCGCGTGCCCGACGGCGAAACGATTTCGTTCATGGATGGAAACCTCGGCCCGCAATCATTCATCGCCGGAAAAGATTTCGGCGACTTCGTGGTCTGGCGACCGGACGACGTGCCAGCGTATCAGCTTGCTTGCGTGGCGGACGACGCTGCAATGCAAATCACCGAAGTCGTGCGCGGCGCGGATTTGCTGAAGTCCACCGCGAGGCAATTATTGCTGTATCGCGCGTTGAATCTGCCCGCGCCGCAGTTCTTTCATTGCCCGCTGCTTTGCGACGACTCCGGCGTGCGACTGGCCAAGCGGCACGCGGCGCTGGCTTTGCGGACGTTGCGCGAAGCGGGCAAGACGCCAGAGTCCCTCCGTGCGACTTGGAATTCGTTGCCACCGGCTTGAAGGGGATTCAACTCTGGGATTCCATTCCTCCGCGCAACTCTCTATAAAACTGCGCGTGACGTTCAAAGATTTTTCCGAGCACGAACAGGCGGTGCAGTTGTTGCAGCGTTCACTCGAACGCGGCCGGCTGGCGCACGCTTATTTGCTCACCGGCGACGAGTCCGCCGTGCTGGAAAGCGTGGCGCGGACTCTGGCAAAAACTTTGAACTGTCTCGACCCCGTGCGCGCGGGGCAGGGGAGCGCGGCGGTGGACGCCTGCGATGCCTGCCTGAACTGCCGAAAGATCGAGAACGAGAATCACGCGGACGTTCATTGGGTGCGGCCGGAATCCAAGTCGCGCGTGATCGTGGTGGACCAGATGCGGGAGTTGATGCGGGAAATCCAGCTCAAGCCGTCCGAGGCGGCATTCAAAGTGGCGATCATCGTGGCGGCGGATCGTTTGAAAACCGAAGCCGCCAACGCCTTTCTGAAAACGCTCGAAGAACCGCCCGCGAAATCCGTATTGATTTTGTTGAGCACCGAGCCGCAGCGGATTCTGGAAACGATTTTATCGCGTTGCCTCCGCTTGAATTTCGGCGGGCAGGGCGGGGGACGTTTTGATGACGTGACCTTGCGGTGGCTGAATGAATTCGGCGAAACCGCCGCCGGCGAACAACGAAGTCTGCTCGGGCGTTACCGGCTGATGGACGTCGTCGGGAAACGGCTTTCGGAAATTCGCGCGCAGGTGGAAACGGAAATGAAAGCGCGCTCGCCGCTGGAGCGTTACGACGACGTGGAAAAAGATTTGCGCGAGAAGTGGGAGGATGAACTCACGGCGGCGGTGGAGTCCGAATACCGACGGCAGCGCGCGGAATTGATGCTGGCGATGCAATGGTGGTTTCGCGACGTGTGGTTGCAATCATCGCGGGCGGGGGAGGGGCTGCTGAATTTCCCCGGGCAGACGGCCTCGCAAAAACTGGGGGGGCGGCTGCCCGCGCGCCAATCGCTGGCGAATCTCGAAGTGTTGGAGCAAACGCAGCGGCTCTTGCACACGAATGTGCAGGAGGCGCTGGCCATCGAAGTCGCGATGTTGAAGCTAAATCTCTGACGCCGCCGGCGGACGGGCCACGCGAGAAATCATTTTTTTCATGACGAACTTTCCTCGCAGCGAAACCGCGCAACGGTGGCATCGCTTTGCGTTGGGACTGTTCTTCGGGCTGCTGGTGTTGAAGTTCGGCAATCCGTGCGTGATGGAAAGGTTTGTGGAAATGCCTGCCAGTGGTTGGGAATGGTTCCTCAACGCGTGGCCAAACCGTCTGGTCTATCCGCTTCTCGCCGTCGTGGGGCTGGCGGGCTTCGTGGTCGCTCGCTGGCGGACGGGGATGCCGAAATGGCTGCTCGTCCTTCCCGTGGCCTGGCTGGCGTGGCAGTTTGTTTCCGCCGCACATTCCGTTGACGCGACCTTGACGGGCTTGACGCTGAAACATTTCATCGGGTGCGTGGCGTGTTTTTATCTCGGGCTGTATTGCCTCGGGCGCGAGGGATTGGCGGCCACGGAATTCTGGCTGCCAGTCGCGCTCGGACTGGCGGGAAATTTTGCGGCGGGCATCGAGCAACACTTTGGCGGATTGGACTCAACGAGAAAATATTTTTACACGTATATCTACCCGACGCTGAAAGAAATTCCACCCGAGTATCTTAAGAAAATCTCCAGTACTCGCATCTTTGGAACGATGTTTTATCCGAACGCTCTGGCGGGGATCATCATCCTGCTGCTGCCGCCAGCGCTGGTGTTCACGTGGCGTTCGTTGCCGCGATTCACGGAAGGCGCGCGGAAATTTCTCGCCGCCGCGCTCGGGCTGGCGGGCTTGGCGTGTCTGTTCTGGTCGGGATCAAAAGGCGGCTGGCTGATCCTTCTCGTCGTCGTCATGCTGGCGGTGTTGCGGCTGGAACAACTCCGAAAATTCCGATGGATGATCGTCTCCGTGATTCTCGTGGCGGGACTGGCCGGCTTCCTCTGGCGTTACAGCGGATTCTTTCAACGCGGCGCGACGAGTGTTCATGCGCGGTTCGATTACTGGACGGCGGCAGTCCAGGCTGCGCGCCAACGCCCGATCTGGGGCAGCGGGCCGGGAACTTTCGGGGTGATCTACGAAGGACTGAAAAAGCCCGAAGCGGAAATGAGCCGCGTCGTTCACAATGATTATCTGCAACAGTTCTCCGACAGCGGACTGCCGGGTGGGATTTTATTTCTCGGCAGCATTCTCGCGCTGCTCTTCATCCGACCGAAGGGCGCCGCGCCGCCGCCGGCAAATCCGATGGCGGTGGCCGTCGCGCTGGGGTTATTGGGATTCGGTCTGCAAAGTTTCGCGGAGTTCGGCTTTTACATTCCGGCGCTCGGCTGGACAGCGGCCTGTCTCGCCGGAATGTTGGTCGCCGACCGATGGAATGATCGCTCGGTGGCAAAGCCGGGCCGATGAGGAGGAATCCAGAAACCCGGGAGGCAAATTCTTTCGCTGGGTTTCCGAGTTCCTCCTTCATTGAATCGCGCCGAGTTTCGCCGACGCAGGTCATCACCGCCGGCTTGCTGCACTTGCGATTGGAAACAACCGCCGTTAGGTTCTCGGCCTTGAGCGAATTCACGCTCGGACCAAACAAAACTATGAAACGCAAAGCATCAGCAATCTGGCGGGGTGGTTTGAAGGACGGCAAAGGCGCGATCTCCACCGAGAGTGGCGTGCTCAAGGAAACGCAATACTCGTTCAGCACGCGCTTCGAGAACGGCGTCGGCACGAATCCCGAGGAACTCATCGCGGCGGCGCACGCGGGTTGTTTCTCGATGGCGTTCTCGGCGGAATTGGGCAAGGCCGGCCTCACGCCCGAATCCATCAACACCACGGCGACCATTACGCTCGAAATGTTGCCCGCGGGACCGACGGTCACGCAATCGCATCTCGACGTGACGGCAAAAGTTCCCGGCGCGGACAAGGCGAAGCTGCTGGAGATCGCGAACGGTGCGAAGGCCGGCTGCCCCATCTCGCGCCTGCTCAAGGCCAACATCACGATGGACGCGAAGTTGGAAACGTAAGCCCGCTCGAACTTGTTAAATGCGTCCGCCCGCGGGCCCGCTGCCAATCTGATCGGCCCTGAAACTTTCCCGGGCGGAGCGGGACGGCACAAACCACCTCTACGAAGTTCCCGGATGCGCTTGGTTTGCGTGTACCCGGTCTGAAGCACTCCCGGATGACGCCTGTAAACGCGTACGAACGCCAAAAAACTCCCGGCTGGAGCTTGTACGCGTGCACGGACTCCAAAAAATTCCCGGCTGGACATAAACTTTTCGTACAAGCAACGCTTGGCATCGTTTTGATGTCCGTACACGCAAACAAGGTCCAAAAAACTTCCGGACGGAGCTTGTACGCGAGAACAACGTCCGCCGAACTTCCCGGCAGAGGTATGTTTTCCGGCTTAACCCTTTGAATTCATTGCAGATGACGGAAAAACGGCATGCCGGACATTGACACCCTCATGGCCGACCGCTAGAAACCCCGTCGGCATTCACAATTTGCATGAACGAAGAACGCGGCGATGAAGCTCGCACGTCTCAAAGTGGCAGGCGAAAGACCCTCGTCGTAGTCGCGTTCTTATTCGCCGCCGTCGTTGCTGGTTTGTTTTGGCTGTTATCGCCGCCTAAAGAACCTTCCTACAATGGCCAGCCGTTGAGTTATTGGTTGACGCGCAATCGGGAGGTCGGCTTCGCGGGTGCCGACACAAATGATCCAATGGCAATCGAGTGCCGGGAAGCCATCCGACACATCGGCACAAATGCCATCCCCGTTCTCCTGCCCATGTTGCGGGCTGACGATTCGGCCTTCAGATCGAAGTTGGTGAATCTAATTGAAAGCCAGCACTTTATTAACTTCGACTTTTCACAGGCAGAGGAGCAAAACTCCAAAGCGCGCGATGGCTTTTTTTGTCTGGGCGATCTCGCAACCAACTGTGTGCCCGAGCTGGTTGACATTTGCACCAATGCGTTCTCACAGTCCTCCAAAGATTCCGCAAATGCCGTGTTGATGGCGATCTCTCCGGGCCCGGGCGCTGTCATTCCTTTTTGGATGCCGCCGCCAAAGCGCGTGCAATGGTACATTGAGGCCGGGCAGTTGAAGTTGGAGTTGGGTGACCCGTCCCACGCGATTCTTGCTTTCAGCGAAGCCATAAAACTCGCTCCGACAAACGGCACGGCTTACTTCAACCGTGGAGACGCCAGAATGCAGCTCCAGGATTTCACCAATGCGCTCGCCGATTTCCAACGAATGATCGAATTGGACAGCAGCAGCGAAGGTGCTTTTTACGCCAGCGGTGTGTGCAAATTGGCCACGAAAGATTTCAAAGGCGCGGAAACCGACTTCACAACCGCCATCAATCTAAACACGAACGTCGCTGATCTTTACAATTATCGCGGCCTGGCTCGGGCGAATCTGCGGCATCTGGATGACGCGCTGGGGGATTTCAACCGGGCCGCTGAATTGGCGCCACGGGAGGCGACTGCCTACCGAAATCGCGCATTCGTGGAGGGCATGCAAAAGGAGTATGAATTGTCTGTCGCGGACACTTCCAAGGCCATTGAGCTGGATGGAAGAGATCCTGTTTCATACCTCTTTCGCGGTCGCATCAAGAGCGCCCTCAAGGAATACGCCTCTGCGCTCGCCGATATTGACCGGGCCATCCAACTGAATCCGAAAGCCCCCGAGGCCTACTCCGCCCGCGGCGCGACCAGAGTTTACGTGAACGACTTTGAGGGTGCCAGCGCGGACCTCGAAAAAGCCTTGCAGCTCGGCCCGGAGACTGTGAGCGCCTACGTAGCTCGCGGCTGGCTTAAAGCGAAACGCGGCGGCGAGGACGCTGGAGCACTCGCTGATTTTGAACACGCAGTCGCGTTGGGGACACAAGCGCCGGAGACTCACGCCATGCTTGGCTTGTACCAGCATAGAATGTCTCAATGGGTTCCGGCGTTGGCCAACTGCCGAAAAGCATTGGAGTTGGGCGTCTTGGCCGGCGCAGTTGATTTGCGATCCTGCATCTGGCTGATCCGCACGCAGAACGGCGAGGAGGCTGACGCCAACAAGGAGTTGGAGGCTTATCTGAATTCGCTGCAAGGCGCTAAGACGAATGAGTGGGATGCCAGCGTCGCGCGTTTTCTTTCGGGCAGCCTGACGGAGAGCAACTTTCTCGTTCAGGCTACGACGACGGCCAAACGCCCGAGCGCAATCAGGGGACAGGTGTGCGAATCTCTTTACTATGCCGGCATGAAGCGCAAGTTTGCGGGCGACAAACAGGGTGCCGTGGAACGTTTCCAACACTGCTTGGACACGCAGGACGACAACAATCTTGCCTACATGAATGCCGACCTGGAACTGCGCGCCTTGACCAACAGATAATCCCCTCAACCGTCCTGCGGACAGGATGAGGGGGGCAGGGGAATTTGCGAAAGGTAGGGACGCTTTCCACAGCGTCCCCATGTTTCCCGGAAAGTTTGGGACGCGGTGGAACGCGTCCCTACCAAATCGCGGAGACCTTCTCCCCCATGGGGGAGAAGGCTCGGATGAGCACAAACGTTTTGGGCGTTGGCGTGAATTCCTTCCGCGACTATCAATGGACGAATCAGGTCCGTCGTTTTTACCACGTCCATAATCAATGATCCGTGGGACGACGCCAGCGCGACTCACGGGCGTGAGCAACCGTAATGCGGACACCTTCGCGCGAAGCCAACTTGTGACGCCGACCTGTCTCGCCATAGCCTGGCGACGGCGGAAGTGTGACGAAGGCGGAAACCGACTTGCCCCAACGGGGCGAAAGCAATAAGCCCAGCAACGGCGCTTAGTTAAGGGATCGTTCAATTGCTTTGGGACCACTTACGGCAAAGCTCCACCATTTCTCCCGCGCTGGAGAAAGCGCTTGCAGGCGAACTTAACTCGTGATTCAATCCCGCTGATTTTAGTCCCGGACACAAACTCGGAAAAAGACGGGATTCTGACGATCAAGCTGCAGCGATAGGCATAACCTTAACGAAGGAGTATATCCATGGATGTGAAACAGCGAGCGAAAAGGTGCATTATTGTGGCTTCGTCGCTGGCACTTTTTTGCCTGCCGAATACGCAGGCGGCGATAACACTCGGCGAGTTCTATGGCTTTCCCGAGTCGGCGCAGTCTTCCTATGCGGCACTGCTTCTGGCTGCCGACGGCAATTACTATGGCACGACCAAGTATGGCGGTGACGCGGGATATGGAACCGTTTTCCGTCTCACGCCCGCCGGCAAGTTGACGGTGCTCAAATCCTTGGTCGGCACTGCTC
>SCTL01000023.1 GCA_004297495.1 Verrucomicrobiota bacterium | reverse complement strand
ATCATGATTTCAACCAGGGTGAAACCAGCCTCACGAACCGTTTTCGTTTTCATAACCGACGACCTTTCATGGCAACCGGCATGCCTGCCTTGGGTCCACAAAACTGAACACGATGTCCATCGCGTCTCAGTTGCATGCCTCCTCTGCCAACCAAAATCCACCCGTTAGAAAAGCAACGGCTATACCTCTGCCTTGAACTGGGGTGAAAAAGGGGCCAAAAAAAGCGGGCGAAAGAAGGGGCCAAAAAACATTTGCAACCCTCCGGCAAAGGCGTATCACTGGGTCGGCCCGGTACGGATCGTTTCTTCAGCGGGAGTTCCCCACTCCCCACCTCCTTGGCGATTCGTGCCGGGCTATTTCTTGCCGGGTTCGATTCCACCGCGTGAAAATTCTGCCAGGAAACCGCACCGATGCGAAAACCCGAGCAAAAACGCCGAGGCGCAAAGGCGGCGGAGTCTCCCAGAGCGGAACTGATTGCCGACCAGACACCGTTCGATGATCGAACCATCAGGAAGAATTCCCCACGCCTCTCTGCGTACATCTTACTTACCACGTCACCTTGCCGACTCGCAGCCGGGATGCAAAGATACGGCGCTTGAAGCGACGGACTCTCAGACGATTCAGTTCTGCCCCGGCCAAAGATCATCATCACGTTTACGTTGTGCTGCTGGACTCCGCCGTGGGCAGACTCCGCAAAGTGCAACGCCTCAATCCCCGCCGCCTTGCCACCAAGCCTTGTGTGTACGTGGGATTGACCGGCCTGACTCCGGGAAAACGCTTTACCAATCATCGGCAAGGAATCAAATCCTCTCTCTACGTCAAACGCTATGGACTGCGGTTGCTGCCGGAACTCTACGCGCACTTGAACCCGATGCCCTACGCCGCCGCCGCACAGATGGAACGCGATCTCACGGAAGACTTGCGCCGGTCAGGTTACACCGTTGTGGGCGGGCACTGACGCGGCGGGCGTTGGCCGAAGGCCGGGTGATGAGGTTATCGTTTTTGCTGGCCCCGCATTTAGGCCGGGGCGAAATGAATTGAAACGGTTCTCAGCGGCGATGAAAACCACCCGAGACAAATCCTCCGCGATGTCCGCCGCCAAAGCTCGCGCCCACGGAAAATCTCGGCGCAAATGCTCCGCTCGCCCTCACGCGCGGAGCGAAGCAGGTTGAGCGCGCCGGAAACGAGCAGGAGTTGAAGCGCGGATAGCACGCGTTGAATCTCGGGTAATAACAGCTTGAGTAACGGGGATAACCGTAGCAGCCACTGTAACCGTACCAACCGTACGAACAGCCGTAGCTCGGATAGCTGCCGACATAAACGACACTCACCGTGGGCGGCGAGTAAACTTCGGGCGCAACGTACGTGAAAGCCGGTGCCGCCACGACCGCCGGTTGGGCCGCGACGGTGGCCGTTGCCGTTTGCGACTGGGCCGCGCGCGCGCGGAGTTCACTGCCATGCCGCATGATTGCCGTCAGCACGGCGGAAGAAACTCCGGCTTCGCGAAGCTGGATGATGTCATCCGCCGTCGCCCGATAAGCGGTGGGTGAATTCTCGACGTAGGCGACAATGACGGACTGGTCCGTGCCGGCCTTGTTGAGCTTGGCGATTTCATCGAGACCGTAGGAAAGTTGCGGCGCGCTCGCCCCGTTCGCAGCGGCCGCACACAGAATGGTAGCGAATCCCGCCAGCATCACACCGAGGATTAATTGGACATCGCGCATTTTCATAACTGCACCTCACCGGTCAGCCGGTCTTTTGTTTGGTCACAAGACTTTTTACCGGCAGAAGGAATCTAGGCCCGGTTCGGCAGTTTCTCAAGTGGCCGGGCCGCACTGTGCTAAACGCGCACCCAGAGCTTCACTCTCGCTTCAGCACGCGCCAGTCACGCCCGCGCCTCTGCGATTGCCAATTTCATCGCGCCGAAGGATGCTTCCGCCATGAGCGAGTCGTTGAAGCCTGGGCCAGATGCCGACCTCGACAATTTCATCCTGAATCAAGTGCAGTTGCTGCTCTCCGAAAAACGCACCGCGCTTTCGACGATGCGCACGGGCATCGCGATCTTCGCGTTTCCGCTGTCGGTGTTGAGCGTGCTCATTGCCACCTCGCATTCGTATCACACAGAGGAAGTGATGCACTGGCTCGTGCCGCTGTTGTTGATCAACGCGGGCCTCATCGGCCTGGGAATTTATCTCATCATCATCGCCTTCCGCCGCATCCATCACTACGACCGTCAGATCGAGGAATTCAAACGCAAGCACAGCCGGTTGATGGAATTGTTGAGTGACTGAGCCGCCGATTGCAAATCGGGCAGACGTTGCGCTCGCGCTGTAGAACTGTTGTTCGACCCCGGCCTGCCGGGGCAAATCGAAATCAATCCGTAGAATGACGGGCCGGATGCAACTTGAGCGCAACTGCGATCAATGTTATATCGTGTGCCGGATGAACAAGGAGCGGTTGAGACCCATTTCGCGCTTGGTTGTATTTCTGGCCTTAGCTTTTGCCGGAGCAATTCCGGTTTGCGCCCAGTTCTGCCTCGTCAGCGTGGCCCGCACCAACGACGCCACCGGAGCTTACAATCTCGCGCTGTCGGGCAACTACACTTACGTGGCAAATGAGTACGACGGGTTGCGGATTTATGACATTTCAAATCCCGCCAACCCGGTTCACGTCGGCCACACCAACAACGGCAGCGTGGCCGAAGCGGTCGCGGTATCGGGCAACTACGCTTATCTGGCCAGCTACGCCGGCGGAATGCGTATCTACGATGTTTCTGATCCCGCAAATCCTTCGCTGCTCTCCAGCATCCGCGACGGCGGGATCAGTGGTTACGCCATCGCGGTGGCCGTGGCCGGCAATTACGCTTACGTGGCCAACAGCTCGGATGGTTTGCGAGTTTATGATGTCTCCAATCCCGCGAACCCGATCAACATCGGGCACGGCATTTACAACGGGTCGGCGCAATGTGTGGCGGTGGCGGGGAATTATGCCTACGTATCCGGCTACTCGGACGGATTGCGCATCTTCGATGTCTCCGATCCCACGAACGTCGTCAGCGTCGGCAACATCAAAAATCCGGGCACAGGTTTCGGAATCACCGTCTCGGGAAACAATGTCTATCTGGCCAACGGCGCGGATGGCCTGCGCATCTACGATGTTTCGGATCCGGCCAACCCGTTGAACATCGCGCAAGTAAAAACCAACAACAGCGCGGGCAACCCGGCGCTCGACGTGAAGGTCGTTGGCAACTACACCTTTCTCGCCAACAACAATGACGGCGTGCGCGTTTATGATGTCTCCAATCCCGCCGCGCCGAAAGCCTTCGGCCACACCACCACCAACTACGGCGGTTATGCCGAAGGCTTGGTCGCGTCCGGCAATTATCTTTACCTCGCCAACTACAACGATGGCTTGCGCATCTTCCTGCTCGTGCCGCAGCCGACCGTGTCGCCCGTCGGTTCAACTCAAGTCACGGTTTCCTGGCCGGCACCGTTCGTGCCGGGATTTCAACTGGAACAAAGCTTCAATGCAGCGGGCGCGGTTTGGACGGACGTGACGAATTCGCCCGTCACCATCAGTAACCGAACTCAAGTCCTGCTGCCCGTCTCCGGCGGCAAGGGCTTCTTTCGGATCCGATCGTAGCAGGCGTGGTTAAGCCGGTGGTTGACAGAAAAATCACCGGCTTCCATCCCCGGCCGTTCCCCGTCGCTCAAACATGCTGCTTTTTCGTTTCCACCCATCGCGCCATGAGCCACAGCAAATCCGCGAGACGATTCAGGTAAATGACGATTTCAGAATTCTGCAACTGATCCGCCTCCTGCAACGCGCACACGCGTCGCTCCGCGCGGCGGCAGACCGTGCGCGCGACATCGAGCGCGCCAGAATTCAACGTGTCACCCGGCGTGGCCCAGCCTTTGAAGGAAACGCTTTGCGCTTCGATCTCCTTCACCAGCGCGTCGAGCTTGTGCGTCATCTGCGAGGTGACGAGCGTGTAACCATCCTTAACGTAACGCGGCAAATCCTCCGTGGCGGTCGCCAGTTCGCCCATAAGCGTGACGAGGTCTTTCTGAATCAGCAGGAGATTGCTGCGGATGAAATCGTGTTCTGCCGAAGCGCGGGCGAGACCGAGCGCGGCGTTGAGTTCATCCACGCAACCGTAAGCCTCCACGCGCGGATGGCATTTACTCACGCGCCGGCCATACATCAGGGCCGTCGTGCCTTTGTCGCCGGTCTTGGTGACGATGCTCATGTCTCAGAAACTTTAACCACCGGTGAACACGGATGAACACGGATGACCGAGTTAGGGCGCGTCACTCCGTGCGCGCCGTCCCTTAAATCTCTGGCAGCGGCGCGCACGGAGTGACGCGCCCTACCTGTTGAATCCCATCCGTGTCTATCCGTGTTCATCCGTGGTGCGAATTCACTTTGCGGACATTACCGGGCCGCAGCGTGATGGCAAATCGTTTTGCGTTCGCGTCGCCGGTTCATTACTTTTCGCGCATGATTGTGAAACTGATTTTGAAAACCGCGTT
>SCTL01000022.1 GCA_004297495.1 Verrucomicrobiota bacterium | reverse complement strand
ATTTCTCGGGCTGGAAACTGGCGAAACGCGCGAACATTTCCTCCACGCTCTGTGCCACGATCAACGAATCAAATTGTTTCTGCCGCACAAAACCTTTCGTCACCGAGACGCGCAAAAATTCCACGAGCGAATCGTAATAACCATCCACGTTCAGCAGTGCGCAGGGAAATTTGTGCAGATGCAACTGCGCCCAGGTGATCGCCTCGAAGATTTCCTCCAGCGTGCCGAAGCCGCCGGGCAGCGCCACAAAGCCCTCGGCCATTTCCGCCATGAGTTGCTTGCGCTCGTGCATCGTGTTCACGAGATGCAGCTTTGTGATGCCGGTGTGGGCGAGTTCCTTGTCCGCCATGAAGCGCGGCAGCACGCCGGTCACTTTGCCGCCATTGGCCAGCGCCGCATCCGCGACCACGCCCATCAGGCCAACGTGCGAGCCGCCGTAAACGAGTTCAATGTCGCGGGCGGCGAGGGTTTCACCGAGTTCGCGGGCGACAGCGGTGAACGCGGCGGAGTTGCCGTGGCTCGAACCGCAAAAGACACAGAGGCTTTTCATGCGTCAGCTTTTCAATGCCGCTAACCGCAATTCCATTTCGTTTGCGATGAGCGGTTCAATCATGGGATCAATATCGCCATCAATGAAGTTCGTCAGATTGTAGAGCGTGACTTCGATGCGATGATCGGTGACCCGGTTCTGCGGGAAGTTGTAAGTGCGAATCTTTTCATTGCGCTCGCCGGTGCCGACTTGCTGTTTACGGTTCGCAGCATACTTGGCGTTTTCCTCGGCGATCTTGGCTTCGAGCAGGCGCGAGCGGAGCACGGTCATGGCTTTCGCGCGGTTCTTGATCTGGGAGCGTTCGTCGGCGATGCGGACGATGAGGCCGCTGGGTTTGTGCTGGATTTGCACGGCGGAATCCGTGGTGTTCACACCCTGGCCGCCTTTGCCCGATGCGCGGCAGACGCTGACTTCGATCTCGTCGGGCTTGATTTCGATGTCCACTTCCTCGGCCTCGGGCAACACGGCCACGGTGGCGGTGCTGGTGTGGATGCGCCCCTGCGCCTCGGTCGCGGGCACGCGCTGGACGCGATGCACGCCGCTCTCATATTTCAGCCGCTTAAAAACATCCGTGCCGGTGATCTCGAAAACGATTTCCTTGAATCCGCCGAGGTCGGAGGGATTGGAATCCAGCGGCTCGACTTTCCAGCCGCGCGCTTCGGCGTAGCGGTTATACATGCGGAACAAATCGGCGGCGAACAACGCGGATTCCGAACCGCCTGCCCCGGCACGGATTTCGACGATGGTATTGCGCGAATCCGTCGGGTCAGGCGGCACGAGACCGAACTGAACTTCCTTGCCGAGTTTCTTTTCCTCAGCTTCGAGGCGGGTGATTTCCTCCTTCGCCATCAACGCGAGTTCGGAATCCGTTGGTTCAGTCTTGAGCAGTGCGCGGTTCTCGTCGAGCTGCGCGATGGTGCGGAGATAGTTTTCACCCGTCGCCACGAGCTGCTTGAGCCGGGCGTATTCCTTGGCGAGTTCCTGCGCGCGCTGGGCGTGGTCGAAAACTTTCGGATCGGTCAATTGCGATTCGACTTCGCTGTAGCGTTTGCGGAACTGCTCGATGAACGGGCGGAAATCCATTTTTGATTTACGATTTACGATTTACGAATTTCACGTCGCGGCGCGGTTGCCTGGCAATCATCAATCGTAAATCGTTAATCAAAAATAAAAACGAAACCGCCCGCGCTCCGGTTCACGGAACGGCGGGCGGTTGAAAGCGGACTGGCTACTTCTTTTTCTTCTTGGACTCGGCGAACGCCACTTGCGCGGCGGCGGTCTTGGCGGCGCGTTGCTGGAACTTGTCCACGCGACCGGCGGTGTCCACGAACTTCTGCTGGCCGGTGTAGAACGGATGGCAGGCATTGCAGATGCCCACGATGATCACCGGCTTGGTGGAGCGGGTCTTGATCACATTGCCGCAGGCGCAACGGATTTCCGCGTCCACGTATTTCGGATGAATGTCTGTCTTCATAAAGGCCGCACACCATAGCAGGCGCGCGCCGACTGACAAGAGGGAATTTGGGGTGCGACCGGGCTTGGCAAGTGTTTTACCTTTGTGCGAAATAGGGGAGAAACATTCAACGCCCAACATTCAACGCTCAATTCGCACTCTCAGCGAACCGACGCGTTGCTTCGAGCGCGATGGTTTGTGTAAGCTGCGCGGACATGGTCAGACTCGTTTTGTTCGACATAGACGGCACGCTGGTGCGCACGGGTGGCACCGGCATCAAGGCGTTCGCGCGCACCTTCGCGACGATCTTCGGCGTGCATGACGGCGTGGAGAAAATCCGCTTCGCCGGGCGCACGGATGTTTCGCTCGTGCGCGAGATGTTTTCGCTCAGCCAGATTCCGCACACGGAGGAAAATTTCCGGCGCTTCTTCGACAACTATGTTCACTGGCTCGATCACTTGATGAAGGATTGCGATGGCGACGTGTGTCCCGGCGTGATGGAGTTCATCCGCGAACTGGAACAACTGCGCGAGCCGCCGCTCATCGGCCTGCTCACCGGCAACGTCAAACTTGGCGCGGAAATAAAACTCCGGCATTTCAAACTCTGGGACGTTTTCAAGACCGGCGCGTTTGCCGATGACCACGAGGATCGCAACCAGATTGCCGTCGTCGCGCGCGAACGCGGCAGCCGCGCCTTGAATCGCGAGCTGCCCGGCTCGCAGATTCTCGTCATTGGCGACACGCAGCACGACATTCGTTGCGCCCGGGCCATCGGCGCGAAAGTGATCGCGGTGGCGACCGGCGGCGAGTCATTGGAAGAATTGAAGAAGCACCAACCCGACTGGGCGGTGAAGGATTTGACTGAAGTATCGGCGGCGGAAGTCTGCGCCTAATGCCGATGCGGGCCGCCGCGACCGCAACCGCAGCCGCCTTTGGCCGCGCAGGACGCCGCCGGCGGAGCGCTCGGCGCGCCGGCGTTGGCCGAGGCGAAGGTTGAAAACTTCTTGGTCAACTTCGCCGAGCCGCAATGCGGGCATTTGGTGCCGGACCACTCGCTGGAGCGCACCAGGATTTCGCTGTCCCGCTCGCACTTGTCACAATGAAATTCGTAAATCGGCATGGCGCAACGTTAGCCGCCGTGGGAAAATCCTCAAGTGCGAAGCGAAACCGCGCCCGTCGGCACCGACAGATTCCGGTCTGATAAGCGCAATTAACAAACCGAGCCATGACAGATCCTGTTGCCAAACATTGCGAACGACTCGAATCGCACCTCGCGCATCTTGAGCGTCAGGTCGAGCAGATCAACGAAGTGGTCATTGAACAGGGCAAGCTGTTGGAGCGATTGAAGAAGGAAGTGCAGCGGCAGTCCTCGACGATGCAGACCCTCGAGTTGGAGCGCATCAAGGCGAACAATCCCAAGCCGCCGCATCATCAGTAGCGGCGCGCGACCGTCCCGGTCGCAGCGCGTCCGACAAGCTTGCAAGGGTATGGAATTTTGCGGCCCTTCTCGCTTCCCGTGCCGCTGCGGGCGGGACGCTCGCGCGCCGAGGCGTGGGGCGACCGCACTAGGCTGGGCCATTCTTCCACGGCACTTCGTAAATGTTCACGGCGTTGCGGATGCCCTTGACCGTGACCGGTGGGAGCGCTACGCAGGTTGCCGCCAGGGCCGGATCGTGGCGCTGGAGTTCGCGAAACGTTGCTTCACTGATGACGATGCGGC
>SCTL01000236.1 GCA_004297495.1 Verrucomicrobiota bacterium | reverse complement strand
CGCTGTTGGTGTTCGGATTGTTCTCAATGCTCGTCGCCGCGCTGTTTCTGCTCGGCACGCCGGACTTCAAGCGCATGCTCGCCTATTCGAGCGTCGAGCACATGGGAATTCTCACCGTTGGCGCGGCGCTCGGCGGATTAGGAATTTCGGCGGCGCTGTTTCACGTTTGGAACAACAGCCTGACGAAAGGCGCGCTCTTTCTGAGCGCGGGCAACATCCGCCGCGCCGCAGGCGCACGCACCGAGGATGAGGTGGCGGGCATGGCGTGGCGTGCGCCGGTATCCTCGCGAATGCTCGTCGTCGGCTTGCTCGCCGTGACCGCGTGTCCGCCGTTCGGACCGTTCTTCAGTGAAATCCAGATCGTACGCACAGCGTTCGCTGGCGGAAGCAACTGGACGGCGGCGGCGT
This sequence comes from Verrucomicrobiota bacterium, assembly GCA_004297495.1. Taxonomy (GTDB): domain Bacteria; phylum Verrucomicrobiota; class Verrucomicrobiia; order Limisphaerales; family JADLHS01; genus SCTL01. Next base: position 1,392 of record SCTL01000236.1, on the reverse strand, counting down.
TTCTCGGCTGTCTGTTGTTTGCATTTTTCGGCATGACCCGACTGGTGTTCGCCATCGTGGATGGACGACCACGCGCCGCCGCGCGAACGACAGGCGGACGGTTGCGCGAAAGAGCGGGAACAATTGTACCGCCGCTCCTGTTTCTGGGATTCTCGTTGTGGCTCGGACTTGCCACGCCATCGCTGTTGCGCGAAACGTGGAACGCGGCGGCGAAACTTTTGTTCCCAACACCATGAGCGCGCCTGGCCAATTCACTTGGTTGAGCAACGGCGCGGGCACGCCGTGGGCCGAAGTGCCGGAGTGGCGCGCGGAAGATTTTGTTGCGGCGACTGCCGCCGAGTTGGAGCGCGGCGGACGGCTGTGCGCTTGGTTCGGCGTGCCGGAAGGTGCGGCCACGCAACTCGTCGCGGTGGTGGCATTCGACGCGGACAATACGCTCGCGGTGGGACGGAGCGAACCCGTCAAAGACCGCTACCCTTCGCTCACGTTGAAACATCCGCAGGCGCATTTGTTCGAGCGCGAAGTGTGGGAGCAACACGGCCTCGTGCCGGAAGGACATCCGTGGTTAAAACCGGTGCGGCGACAGAACGGCGACCGTCCGGCGGTTGGAAATTTTTTCCAGATTGATGGCCGCGAGGTTCACGAAGTCGCCGTCGGGCCGGTCCACGCAGGCATCATCGAGCCGGGACATTTTCGTTTTCAGTGCAACGGTGAGGAAGTTTTGCATCTTGAAATCGCGCTGGGCTACCAGCATCGCGGCGTCGAGGAAACTCTCGCTGGCGGGCCGCATCGCGCAACGATAACCCAGATGGAAACGGTAGCGGGCGACACGACCCTCGGCCACGCGACGGCGTACGCAATGGCGCTCGAAGCGCTTGCCGGGACGGAAGCACCGCTCCGCGCGCAATGGTTGCGGGCAATCGCGCTTGAACTGGAACGCCTCGCGAATCACGTTGGTGATCTTGGTGCGCTGGCGAATGACGTGGCGTTTCTCCCCACATCCTCGGCTTGCGGAAAATTGCGCGGTGATTTTCTGAATCTCACGGCGGAAATTTGCGGAAACCGTTTCGGGCGCGGATTGGTCCGCCCCGGCGGCTGCCGGCAAGATTTGGAACCGGAACGCGCTGCGCAGTCGCTCGCTAAACTCCGTAACGCGATGGCCGAAGTGGAAGAAGCCGCCGCATGGTTGTGGGACGCGAACTCGGTGCGCGCGCGGTTCGAAAGCACGGGCGCGGTTTCCACCGAACAGGCGAACGAAATTGGATTGGTCGGGCCGGCGGCGCGCGCGTCCGGTCTGGTCCGGGACGTGCGGTTCGATCATCCGGCGGGTTGGCATCGCTTCGCGCAGATTCCCGTCGCGGTCTGGCCGGGCGGCGACGTGCTGGCGCGGGC
>SCTL01000235.1 GCA_004297495.1 Verrucomicrobiota bacterium | reverse complement strand
GTTGGCGGGAACTCTCCCTCTGACCCGGCCTCGGCTCGAATCATAAACCCGATTCCACGCGTACCCTGCCGCGAAGCTCCCACGCAACCTGGATGCGCGACCGTCGCCCTCCGATTCGAGACAGCCATTCGCCGATGCGCCCTGTCCGACCCGGAGCGAGCGCTGGAGCAAATCCAATTTGCGCAAACTCATTCCCAATTAGCGCGAGCGGAGCCGCAATGAGCGCAAGCTGCTGTCCAATTCGCGCGATCTCATGTCCGATTTGCGCGAACAAAGTCCCGAAGAGCGCGATCTGCTGTCCGATTTTGGTGAACTCGTGTCCAATGCGCGCAATCGGAGCCGCGATGAGCGTTGCCAGCACCCCGGTTTACGCAAACTGTGCCCAAAATCACGTCGTCCAAGGTAGCACAGGCGACCCGTATGTCGTGTTCGGCGATCCGCCGGACACATTCCAACGATAAACTTTCGCAACATGAACCACCTGAAAGCACCGGTGCGAAGGAGACCAACGAGTGCAATGGACTTCACTTTTCACGCCTCGGGTTTGTAGCCGAGGTAGTATTTGGCGCCGTCAACGAAGTGCTCGTTGAAGTAGCAGGCTTTTTCCGAGATCCAACAATACAATGAAATGTTTGTGTTCAGGTTGTATCCGGGCGGCTCCGGCGCGCTGCCGGCAAACACGGTGTCGCCACTCTCCGTTTCCGGCTTGGGTGGGGCAAATTCTTCGGGTTTGGTGGGCAGGCCGGATTCTTGTCGGAGACGGTGGCGGTATCTGCGTTCCAGAAATTCGCGGCGCTCGCGCTCCCGCGCTTTCTCGTCTTCCCAATTCTCGCGCTCGCGGTCGGCGTCGAATTCCTCGTCTTCGGCGTCGTAGATTTGCTCCATGCTGCGTTCGTACCAGCGCTCGTAGTCCACGACCAGGAAGTAACTGAACGGATAACGGGCGCTGGAGAGAATCTCGCGCAGGCATTGGATGATTTCGGGCACGCGGTCGAGGTCCTCGCCCCGGCCGATCGAAACGTGCATCTGGTTGTGCGCCCAGCGGTGCAGGCTTTTCTCCGCGCCCCAGCCTTTGCCGAGGAGTTTGGTGAGGCGACGGTTGGTTTCACCGCAGAACCAGACGTATTCGGATTCGCGCATGCCCGTATCTTCGGTACGGGGGCGGGGTTCGGCCCCGCTGTCGGCGTCGGTGTCGGGAAACTTGTCGCCGAGGATAAGCTTGAGCGGCGCGAGCGGGCGCGGCGCGGGCACCGCCAATTCATCGCTCCACGGCGGGAGCAGGGCGCGGAGGGACGTCAGCTCGACCGGCTTGAGGGGCGAAAGTTCCAGTTCGATTTCGTGCAGGCGGGGTGCGTCGGCCAGCGCGGTGAAGTCCGGCGGTTCTTCCCGCCGCACGACCAGCCGGCAGAGGTTGGCGAGTTTCGCCAGCGGCGCGAACGAGGCGTACTCCCCGCCGCTCAAGGTCAGGTGGGTCAATTGCTGGAGCGCGGTGAGCGGCGTGAGGTCGGTGTAGTAACCGTAAAGGACGGCGTTGAGCAATGTGGCGTAGCGCTCGATGCCGTGGAGTTCGGTCGTGTTGTCCAGATGCAAGTGGCGCAGTTCCGGCAGCTCCGGGAGATCGGCCACGGAACGGAGCGGCAACTGGAAGCTGAAATGATGGCCGAGTTCGAGGTGGCGGACCTGCGGCAGGCAGGGCACGTCGCGCAGGGCCAGGATGTTCCCACGGAAATAAAGTTCACGGAGGTCGCGGAGGTTTTCCAGCCCGGCGAGGTCCGGCCACGGGGCGTTTGGATACACGCGCAAGGATTGCAGACGGGAGAGCTGGCCGAGAAAGCGCAAATCGCGCGCAGTCGTGCCCCAGATGTTCAGCGTGGTGAGCGTGGGTTGGGTGAGCAGCGGCGACCAATCCGCCGCTTCGCAATGAGTAATGGTCAGGGAAACCAATCCGCGACAAAACCGGATGAAAGACAGATCGCCGAGCGCGCGGTCGTCACGTTCGCCGGTGCGAATCTCCGTCACTTCGGAGAGCACTTCCCCGACGTGTTCAGCGTCCGCGCGGGTGAAGCGCGGTTCGTAGGCCGGATTGAGCTGGCGGTCTTTTTTGCGGAAACGTTCGGCTTCGTAGTTGGTGGCCGGCTGCTCCACGCCGTGTTTCTTGCTCCACAGGCCGAGGGTTTGTTCGATGAGAATTTCCGCGCCGAAACGTTCCTCAAGCGTTCGGTGGGGATCACACGCCCAGACGGCAAAACTTTCGCTCATAAATGGTGGTCGGCATCTTGATCTGTCCGCCGGGCCGCGTCAATTGTGCCCGTTGATACTTTCGAGCAACTGCCGTAACTCGCCGACGGATTTCAGCATTTCAGCATTTCGTTTTCAGCTTTTGATTTGTCGCTCTGCATTTGACGCTGATTATTTTCCCGCGCACACTCCGCCCGTGCCAACGCTGGACCCGATCCGACCATGAACCCTCAAGTTTTCAAAGCCGCAGCCCAGGTTGCCGGTATTGGCGGCATCGCATTGGTGGTGTTCTTCTATCTCAACCGGGAGGTGCTCCGGCGGAGAATCTTCTCCAGCCTCACCAAACAACAGTCCTATCGCATCATCCAGTTGATACTGGTGTCGTGCTGCGTCGTCAGCCTGAGCGGCATTGGCGCGTGGGTCTATATCAGCCGGCAATCACCGCCGATTGCGCCAACGATTGATACCGCTGACAACCCTTCGTGGAGCAATCTTCAGGAGATAGAAGTTGAAACCTTCGATGTTCCCTATCCGGGACTGGAAAAATTCTGGCCCACCTTCCAGGAAGACAAATGGTCGGGTGGGGTTCTGGGCGGAAAGTATTATCTGACCAACTCTGCGGATGCCGGTGGAGTCCAGTATTTCTGGGAGGAGATGAAAGTGGACGCCTCCAATCTCCCCCTGAGCGCCGACATCAGTTTTCCCGATTCCAAAAAAGTGCCGACCATTTCTGTGGCGGGGCTGCTTTACCGGTTCGACCAGGACACCAAATTCTACTACGCCTTCTGCATTGACCGGGACGGTCGCT
>SCTL01000234.1 GCA_004297495.1 Verrucomicrobiota bacterium | reverse complement strand
CGATCCAAGAATCTTTGCCACGAACGAATCCGGAAACTTCAACGCAAAACCCGTGATCGCCAGCACAATGAAACTCAACGCCAACACCGCGTGCTGCCAGCGTTGCGACAAACTCATCCGCAAAATCGGCCGGCCCTCGGAACGCAGATGCGCGGAGACTTTCTTCACCAGCAGCAGGAAGTTGTGCGCGAACATTCCGCCAACGACACCCACGATGAGCACCAGGTAAATCTTCCGCACCCACCAACTGATCTGCGTGCCGAGATCGGCGGCGCTCTTCTTCGCTTCGAGGTCCACGTGCATCTTGCTCAACGAAAACTTTTCGTTCGCGCCCGGATGACATTTACCGCACGTCTCGACCAGATGCGCCTTGTTGATCGTCGAGTTCGGGTCGGACGACGGCAGAATCTTGTGATAGCCGTGGCAGCTTGCGCAATTCGCCGCGAGCGTCGAGCCATACGAATTCGCCAGGCCGTGATAGCTGTCGAAGAACGTCCGCACGCGGTCGGCGGGCAGATTGTATTTGGTGTTCAATCGTTCCGACGCGTGGCAGCGGCTGCAAACTTCCTCGGAAATCTTTCGCGACGAGTCTCCTGTCAGCGACTCGATCTTGTGTTCCGAATGACAATCCGTGCAAGTCGGCGCATCACGCACGCCAGCGGCGAGAGCGCGACCGTGCACGCTGACCGCGAGTTCCGCCGCTTCCTTGTCATGACACGCGCCGCACGTCTTGGCCTGATTCGATACGTGCAACGGCGAGGTGGGCGAAGTCGGCGCGGACGCCTCGTGCGAATCATGGCAATCCTGGCAGGTGGCGGCGTCCCGGCGGCCCGCTTTGAGCGCGATTCCGTGCACGCTCGCGCCGTAACTGTCCGTCTGCCGCTCGTGACATTGACGGCAATTCACCGGCTTGGCGGCGACGTTGTCATCGGGATGTTTGGTCGTGAGATCGGAGTGGCAGCTCGCGCAAGTGTTGGTCTTGTGCGCCGACGCGGTGAGTTTCGCCGGGTCCACGAACAGGGAGATTTCCTTTCCCAGCGCGTTCGTCTTCGTCAGCGTTTTATCCGAGTGACACTCCAGACAATCGCTGTCCTTCAACCCCGCCACGGCCGGGAGTTGCAGTGCAATCCCCAGCGCGGCCCAGACCCAGACCCGCTTACCCCAGACACTCATGCAGGCTTAGCATCGCGGAACGCGGCGTCAACGACTCCACGCTGCTTGGCGATTGCTTCTCGTTTATTGCAAAGCGGCGACGGCCAACGAGGAAAATTTCCCGCGAAGGCACGTAGGCAGCGAAGTCAATAAATCCGTTCCAGCCTTCGCAGCCTTCGCACCTTCGCGGGACACGGGAAACGGTTTTCAGTTCCTAGGAACGGATTTCTTGGCGACCGCTTTACGCGTTGGCGGCGCGTTGCTCTTGCGGCGCGGACGCTGTTTGGCGGAGACGGACTTGACCACCGTGTAACCGCCGCCCGTGGTTGGCAAAGGTGTTCGCAACTGCGCCACGGCTGCGCGGATCAATGCCAACACATCCGATGACCGGAGGACTTCGGAAGTCGGCAGCCGGATGAAACGGTTTTGCTTTCCCTCGCCCAGCAGCAGCTTCTTGGGATCCGGTAACGACGCTCCTTGATAGAACGACAGGCCAACCCCGTTGGCGGCGGCAGTGAGGGAAAGGATGCAATCCGACACACGTTCAGTCGCCGAATAGCCGATGACGAAGAAATTGTAGTTGTCATAGACGAGTTCGATCGCGGTGGGCAGGAGCTTGCGCAATTCAGCCCGGCACGCGCGGATGACGCGGGCAACCTTGGGATCAAACTTGTTGAGGAAACTCGCCACTTGCTGTGCGGCAGCGGCACTCCCGACGCTCCGTGATGATGGTGATTTCATCGTGTCACCTGACGGTCAGATTTCCTCAAACTGCGGACAACGTGTCGAGGTACAACAGTTAGACCACTTCGTCGTCATCTCAGGAAACCGCGCACCAAGGCGCGAGCAATGACGCGATGATAAACGAAACTCCTGCAAGTAGCAAAGTCTCAGCTACCAACTCGCGCCGATGTGTGAAGAAACGAATCACCGCCAACATAAGAAACACCAGAGCGCAAATCATGTAGCCCAACATCACGGGGGCTGTCGCCGCCGCCAAGC
>SCTL01000233.1 GCA_004297495.1 Verrucomicrobiota bacterium | reverse complement strand
TCACCGCCAGCCGGATGGCGGTGATCGGCGTGACGTCGTTGAGCACGGTGCTGATGTTTTTATTGGGGCGCAGACTGATGGACGCGCGCTACGCCGTGGCGGCGGCGGTGACGTTCGCGCTGATGACGGCGGGAAACTCCGTGCTCGGTCTCGCCGGTCACGCGAATCATTTCGTCGTGGTTTTCACGCTGCTCGGCCTGTGGTGTCTGCTGAACTGGGATGAAAAGCGCAACGCCCGGTGGGCTTTTTTCTCCGGCCTCGCCCTGAGCCTGGCCGTGTTGATGAAACAACACGCGGCGGTTTTCATCATCTTCGGCGGCGTCTGGCTCACCGTGCGGGCCTTCACGAAATTTCTTCCCGAAGAAAAAAACGGCTGGCGACACTTACTATTTTTTGCGGCGGGCTGCGCCTGTCCGTTGCTCATCACCGCGATCCTGCTCGGCGCGGCGGGCGTCCTGGACCGGATGTGGCTCTGGACTTTCAAATACGCGGCGCAATACGCCACGCTGACACCGCTGCATATCGCGCCGGGACTTTTTGTGACGGCCTTCGCCCGCGTCATCGAACCCTTTCTGCCGCTCTGGCTGTTGGGTGGAGCCGGATTTTTGTCCGCCCTGCTCGCGCGCAACTCCGGCCCGCGTCGCTGGTTCATCCTTGGCTTCGGTCTGGCGGGCTTCGCGTTCGTCTGTCCGGGACTCGTTTTCCGCAATCAGTATTTCATCGGCGCGTTGCCCGCGCTGGCCCTGAGCGTCGGCGTCGCCTGGCAGGCAAGTGAACGCTGGCTGGCCCGCCGCCCGCAGTGGCAGGGCCTGAGCCTATTGCCGCTTTCGCTGGTTCTCCTCGCCCTCGCTTGCGGCGTCGCCAGCGAATGGACGGCCTGGGTGGAATTGCCGCCGCGCAAGCTCGCCTGGAAAAACTACTGGGGCAATCCGTTCAACGAAGTGCCGGTCCTGGCGGATTACATCCGGCAACACAGCGGGCCGCGCGAAACGCTCGCCGTGCTCGGCTCCGAGCCGCAGGCGTATTTTTACGCGCAACGCCGCGCGGCGACCGGCTATCTCTACACCTACCCGCTGATGGAAGACCAGCCGTACGCCCGGCGGATGCAGGAGGAAATGGCCGCGCAGATCGCGGCGGCCCAACCCCGGTTTGTATTGCTGGTCAACGTCCCGGTCTCGTGGTTGGTTCGCCCGGGCGCGGATCGCTTCCTGTTTGATTGGTGGAGCAGTTATTCCCCGAACCGCTACGAAGTCGTCGCCGTTTGTCAGGGGAATTTTCACAGTCCATCCAAATGGTTCTGGCAGGAAGCGGCGCGCGCATGTCCGCCCAGCTCAATGCCATCGCTCGTGCTTTACGAATTGAAAACTGCCCCGGCGGCTCACTGATTCGCGTCGGGCGCGGCGGGTTTGTTTCCCGAAGCCACTTGCAGCGGCACGGATTCAAATCCGATCACGCACTCGTCGTCACCGACAATTTCCTCGCGCAACTCCGCCGCATTCTCCGCCAGCAGGCAGGCGAACTGCGTGCCCCAGATCGAGGAATAGCCCCCGTCGTTCCAGCCGAGCAGTTCGTTCGGCGCGGGCGGCGGATCGGCAGGCGGTAACTGGCCCGGTTGCACGGACGGAATCGCGCCCACCACCCACACGCGCCCGCCCGCGCGCAAAATATTTTTCACGTCCGCCAAAACTTCCTCCACCGGACTCGCGGACATCAATTGTGCCTTCACCAGATCGTAGCGGTGAATGTGATAATCCGAAATCGGCGGCAGCGTCCGCCACTTCGCCGGGCCGTGATAGTAGCGATTGAACGACACGCTCAGATACCACGGATGCACCACGATCAAGTCCGCCGGCCCGACGCGCTTCGCGAGATGCTCCGCGATGCGATCCATGTTGGTCTGCCGGCAACCGGCGAAACGCAGATTGGTTTGAAACGTTCCCAACGCGATCGCGATGATCAACAAGAGCCGCGCCACGCGGACGTTCCGGCTGCCGTGGCACAACACGCATTCAAAACACATTCCGCCGAACGCCAGCAACGGCAGCCAATACCAGGTCTGCGTCGGCAACTGCGCGAGCTGAATGAAAACTCCGAAACCCGCCAGCCCCGTCAACAGCATGACCGCGCCGAAGACGCGCACTTCGCCGGAAACTTCCAGCGTGTCTTCGCGGCTGGACTTGAGCATCGCCAGCCCGACGACCGCCACGAGGAACAACAACCCAAGCCAGACCCAGTTCATCCATGGATTGCCCGCGCCGGCGGCGTCGCCGAGAGTTTGCAGCAAACGGTCCTCGCTGAATCCGGTTTTCTCCACGACCCACCAGTCCTGCGCACGTTGGAGCGGGCGCAAATAGGGAAGCAACGACAACGCGGCGGGCACTCCCGCAGCCAGCACAATCAGACCGTTTCGCATTTCCCGCCTCCGCAGACACACGACGCATCCGCCCACACACGCCGCGCCAAAGAGAAACGCGTTTTGATACAAACATTGCACGCTCAAGATTCCCGCCACCGCCGCGAGCGCGAAACGCGCCGGTGTCATGCACTGCGACAATCGCCACACCAAGCCAACGCTCACCAACATCAGCACGCAGCCCAGCCCGTAGCCGCGCAACGAATCGCCCCAGCGCACCACGGCAAGATTCATCGCCACGAGTCCGAGCGGAAGCAGCGGCACGCCGGTCTTCAACAGCCGCGCGTTCAGCCAGAGCGCGAACAGGATTCCGAGGCCCACCGCAAAACCGAAAACCCGCAAACGCAAATCGCTCGCGCCGCCAATCGTCTCCGACCAAAAACGCAGCAGCGAAGGAAACAGGATGGGAAAAGAATCGTGCGTCAACTGGCCGCACATTTCGCCGAAGCTTCCTGTTGTCGCGAGATGGACGCTGTTGGTTTCGTCGCGCCACAATCCTCCGGCGTGCAGCAGATAAGTGACATGCAGCCAGAGCGCGGCGACCGTCGCACCCAGACCAACCGTCCATTCGCAGGCGTTCAGCCAGCGGGAGGATTTGGGGGAGGCGTCAGCCGTCACGGCCCGGATTGAACTCCATTCGCCTTCAAGGTTTCAAGCCAACTGTGCGGCCAGGCCAGCGAAAGCTGGCGACGTCGAACCAATCCGGGGTTGGAACGGCTCTCAAAAAATAAGTTCCCGGCTAGAGACAGCCAGCCCCTCACCCGGCCTGCGGCCACCCTCTCCCCATCGGATGGGGAGAGGGACGGGGTGAGGGGCAAACGGGAAATCTATTACAGCATTAACAGTCTGAACAAAATGGAGGCGAAGCCGCCTACGCGCCAAACTTATCAAACGCCTTCGCGTTCGCCTGCATCAATCGCATGAGAAACTTCGCCTCGAACACGCCGAGCGAGCCAACGTTCGCGCCGGTCTCGGTGAAGCGGTCCAGCTTGTCCGACCCGCTCACCGCCGAGTGCAGCAGCACCGGCTGCGGATGCCACGAATGGCCCTTGAGCGCGCACGGCGTCGAGTGATCGCCCGTGATCGCCAGCACGTCGGGTCGCTTCTGCAAAAAGAGCGGCAACGCGGCGTCGAAATCCTCGATCGCTTTTTTCTTCGCCTCGAAGTTGCCGTCCTCGCCGGCCTTGTCCGTGTATTTGTAGTGGATGAAAAAGAAATCGTATTTGTCGTAGTCGGTCAGGTAACGCTCGAACTGTTCCTTGATCGTCTGCGGCCCTTCGATCTTCACCATGCCGACCAGTTGCGAAAGCCCTTTGTACATCGGATAAACCGCGATGGCCGCGGGCTTGAGCTTGTAGCGCTCCTCGAACAACGGAATCTGCGGCTGATGCGCAATGCCGCGCATGAGAAATCCGTTCGCCGGCTTCTCCTTCGCGATGATCGGCAACGCCTTCTTGTAAAACTCGGCGATGAGTTTCGCCATTTTCTTCTGCTTCGCGTTCTTCGCGTCGCGCGGCTTCACAGTCGGAATCGCAAAGCCCTCGCGATTCGGATCGGCATCGGTCAACGGGCCTTCCAGTCCCTTACCTCGGAACACGACCACGAAACGATGTTCCTTGCCGGCTTTGATGATGACCTGTGTGTCGCCAATCTTTTTAACTTTCGCCGCGAGCATCGCGCAAAGTTTCTCGCACGTCTCAGTCGGAATGCGACCAGCGCGGCGGTCGCGGACAATTCCCTTCGCGTCGAGCGTGGCAAAGTTCGCGCGCGCGCAAACGTCGCCGGGTTTGAGTTCCACGCCGAGACCGAGCGCTTCAATCACACCGCGGCCCACTTGAAATTCAATCGGGTCATAGCCGAACAACGCCAGATGCCCCGGCCCGCTGCCGGGCGTGATGCCGGGCGCGACGGGAATCATGCGTCCCTGCGCGGACTCTTTCGAGAGCCCATCGAGGTTCGGCGTGTGCGCGGCTTCGAGCGGCGTGAGATAATTGGTTTCCTTGCGCGCGATGTCGCCGAGGCCATCCAGCACGATGAGCGCGAGCTTGGCGTTGGTCTTGAGGGTCAATTCGGAATAAAGCGAGTCCAGTTTCATGTTCAGTTTTCAGTTCCACGCTGGACGAGAACCGCCCAGCGGAGCGCCATGATGAGCAAGCCGGGCGCGGCGTCAACGCTTTGATTTCCACAGCGCCAAAAGCATTGCCTCACGGCGGCGCATTTGTTAACACAGCGGCCAATCAATCCATGGACATCACCTACAAAGTTCGCGGCGCGGACGGCATCGAATACGGTCCGGCCACACTGGAGCAAGTCACCGGCTGGGTGCGCGAGGGCCGCATCCAATCCACGCACAACCTGCAACGCAGCGACATGCAGCACTGGGCCGCGGCGGGCAACTTCACCGAATTGAGCGATGCCTTCGGCGCGGCCGTTCCGCCAGCGCTGCCGCCGGCGCGTCCGGAAATTCCCGACGGCGGCGAAATGGCCGCAGCCACTTTGGGCCGCGTGCGCGCCAGCGCTTCATGGTTCTATTGGGTCGCCGGATTGTCGTTGGTAAATTCCGTCGTAGCTTTTTCTGGTGGAGAATGGCGTTTCCTTTTCGGCCTCGGCGTTACGCAAATCTTCGACGCCATCGGCCACGGGATTGAAGGCACGGGCAAATTCATTGCGCTGTTTCTGGATTTGCTGGCAGCGGGCGCGTTGGTGCTGTTCGGCGTGTTCGCCGGCAAACGTCACACGTGGGCTTTCATCACGGGCATGGTCTTGCTGGGCCTTGATGGCGGCATTCAACTCCTTGGTCAGGATTGGATCGGCGCGGCGTTTCATGGCTACGTGCTGTTCCGGTTGTTCCAGGGAATGCAAGCGTGTCGTGAGTTGAATTCGTTGTGACGGCGCGCGGCTGCCCCAGCCGCAGCAGCTCGAATTGCCAACCGACGGGTCCGCAAATTCTCAACCTTCGTTTGCCTTTCCATCTGCTGCGACCGGGACGGTCGCGCGCCTCACTTTTCGCTTCGCGCTCGACTTCCCGGTCTGCCGATTGACAATTCCCGCGTGCCACCAATTGCGCTGGTCAATCTCACGAAAAACTTCCGCGCCGCCCACGGCTCGACCGTCTGCGCCGTTCGCAATCTTTCCCTGTCCCTCGCTTCCGGTGAACTCGTCACGCTGATCGGCCCGTCCGGCTGCGGCAAGACCACCACGCTGCGGCTCCTCGCCGGACTTGAATCGCCCGACGGCGGGAAAATCTCCATCGGCGAACGCGACGTCACCTCACTCCCGCCCTTGGAGCGCGATGTGGCGATGGTTTTCCAACATCACGCGCTCTTCCCGCACCTCACGACAGCGGAGAATCTTTCCTTCGGTCTGAAACTGCGCGGTGTTTCTCGAACCGAAATCTCCTCGCGCGTCGCCGAAATGTCCGCGCTCCTCGGCCTGAACGGTTGTCTGTCGCGCAAACCCGCCGAACTTTCCGGCGGCGAACGCCAGCGCGTCGCGCTCGGTCGCGCGCTCATCCGTCGCCCGGGCGTGTTGCTGCTGGATGAACCGTTCGCGAATCTCGACGCGCCGCTCCGTCGTGAACTCCGCCGCGAGTTGCTGCGACTGCATCGCGAGCGCTCACTGACAACGCTGCTGGTCACACACGATCAAGCCGAAGCGGTCGCATTGGGTCAGCGCGTGGCGGTGATGTTTGACGGGGCGATTGAGCAAGTGGCGACGCCGGAAAAATTGAGGCTGCAGCCCACTTCGGCGCGCGTCGCGGAGTTTCTTGATCCGCGCGTCGTCTGACGCGGAATCAAGAAGCAAAGAACTTCTGGATTTCCTTCACCACTTCAACGAAGCGATCCACTTCGTCCTTGGTGTTGTAGAAATAAAAACTCGCCCGGGCGGTGGATTCGACGCCGAGTTTGTGCATCAGCGGTTGCGTGCAGTGATGTCCGCCGCGCAACGCCACGCCGCCTTGATCGGCCAGCATCACGACGTCATGCGCGTGAACATCCTTGAGCAGGAAACTCACGAGGCCGGCGCGACCAGACTTCGGGCCGAACAGGCGGATGTTGTTCAGCGCGGAAAGTTTCTCGTAAGCGTAGTTCGCCAGTTCTTGATCGTGTTGCCAGATGTTCTCGCGACCGATGGCGTCGAGGTAATCCATCGCCGCGTGCAAACCGACCGGGCCGGAGATGTCCGGCGTGCCGGCCTCGAAGCGATGCGGCGCGGGTTTGAATTCCGTCTTGTCGTAGCCCACGCGCAGGATCATTTCGCCGCCGCCCTGATACGGCGGCATCTTTTCCAGAACTTCCTGCCGCCCGTAGAGCACGCCGATGCCGGTCGGGCCGCAAATCTTGTGGCCGCTGAACGCGAAGAAATCGCAGCCGATGGCCTGCACGTCCACCGGCATGTGCCCGGCGCTTTGCGCGCCGTCCACGAGCGTGACGATGCCGAGCTTCCGCGCGCGCGTGCAAATGTCCGCGACGGGATTCACCACGCCCATCGAGTTCGAGATATGAACCAGCGAGAGCAGTTTCACTTGCTTCGTGAGCAGCGAGTCGAGCTTGGACAAGTCCAGCGTGCCTTCATCGCCGGTGACGGGGATGTAGGCGACCTTCGCGCTGGTGCGCTGCGCGAGCAATTGCCACGGCACGATGTTGCTGTGGTGCTCGGCTTCGGTGAGCAAGATGACATCGCCGGGCTGGAGATGATTCGCGCCCCACGCGCTGGCGACGAGGTTGATGGCTTCGCTCGTGCCGCGCGTCCAGACGATTTCGTCGGCGCTGCGGGCGTTGATGAATTTTGCCGTGCGCGTGCGAGCCGCTTCAAATGCCGTCGTGGCGCGATTGCTCAACTCGTGAATGCCGCGATGGACGTTGGCGTTGTCGTGCTCGTAATAATTCACGAGTGCTTGAATCACCGCGCGCGGTTTCTGCGACGTGGCGGCGTTGTCGAAATAAATCAGCGGCTTGCCGTGGACTTGCTGGTCCAGGATCGGGAAGTCTTTGCGCAGCGCGGCCCAGTCAATGTTCGTCGAGTTACTCATGGAATTTTTTACCACGGATAAGCACAGATGGACACGGATGCGGAAATGATTTTATCCATGTTCATCCGTGTCCATCCGTGGTTGGAAATTACATCAGCCCCAGTTGCAGCTTCGCCGCCTCGGTCATCATGCTTTGATTCCACGGCGGATCCCAGACGAGTTCCACGTTTGCCTCGTCAATCGGTTCGAGCGAGATGAGTTTGTTTTGCACGTCCTGCGCCAGCACCGGGCCCATGCCGCAGCCGGGCGCGGTCAACGTCATCTTCACGTCGGCCTTGTAGTTGTTCGCGCCGATGGGCGTGAGGTGGCAATCGTAAATCAAACCGAGGTCCACGATGTTCACGGGAATCTCCGGGTCGTAACATTGCTTGAGCGATTCCCAGACCTGCTTCTCCAGTTGCTCCTGCGTCACCGGCCCGCTGCCGGCCGTGGCGGATTTCGCCTGCGCTTCCAGGCCGAGCGCGTCGGCATCGTGACCGGCGATGCGGAACATGTTGCCATTGACGACGACGGTGTAACTGCCGCCGAGCGATTGCGTGACGTAAGCCTGCTCGCCCTTTTGCAACGTGACCTTCGTGCCGACAGGCACGACCGAGGCCTCGACGTCGCGGGTCAAAGTTTTCGGTTCGTTCATATTCCCATGATAGCGGAGGACCGACCGCCTGTCCCGGGGAAATTGCGCTTAATGGCGGGTCGCGGGGGAACGGCGCGCCTTCAAGCTGCGTCCAATTCAGCCGCTCCGGTCACACGCGCCGAAGTGGAGATCGTCCGCTACCGCCGCAAGCAAATCCTCGACCGCCTGCAACACTGCTTCGGGCGGGAATTGATCCAGAAGATTTCGTTTCGGGTGGGGTGAGGAAGAACGGGAGATTTACGTAACTGACTCACGGCAGACTTCCGCCTAGCCTCACGTTAGGCGGCATGGTCACGAATCAAATTCAGGATGTCTGGAACAAGCTGCCGGTGGCGCCGTATCTCATCGGACGAAAGAACGATCGTCGTGCCCCAACGCGCTACCCACTCTCCGACATGCCAGAACCGAAGCTCTCGCACAAGGCAGTAGAGTTGCTCGTCGGCAGTGATAAGACCGCGCCC
>SCTL01000232.1 GCA_004297495.1 Verrucomicrobiota bacterium | reverse complement strand
GCGTGGAAAGGATTTCATTCTGAAACTTAGCGCGCAGCCGAGTGCGGACATTGTGAAGTGGGGACTCGCTGTGGACGCCGGCAAAAAAGAATACTTCACCGGCCTGATGGAACGCGTCGTGGACGGCCGGCAGGAAGCCTCTTGGGCCAGCGGCATCAAACAGGCGATGAACCTGCGCGGGCAGAAGGTGGACATGATTCTCAAACCCACGACCTCCGTTTACGCGCCGTTCTACATTTCCTCGCGCGGCTACGGTGTGTTTGCCAAGACGGACTGGCCGGGCTTCTACGATTTTTGCGCGAGCGATTCCCGGCGCGTGAAGATTGAATTTGAAGGCCCGTCGCTCGAACTGAAATTTTACACCTCCGAAAATCCCGCCGACCTCGTGAAGGCCCACGCCCTCGATGCCGGCCCGCCGTTCCTGCCGCCCAAGTGGATGTTCACCCCGTGGCGCTGGCGCGACGAACACACCAACCGCGCCGCCTACTATGACGGCACGCCTGTCACTGGTCCGTTCAACTCCGAAGTCATGGAAGACGTGCTGATGATGAAGGGCTACGGCATTCCGTGCGGCGTTTATTGGATTGATCGCCCGTGGGGACCGGGCCGGCTCGGCTACGACGATTTTGAAATTGATTCCAATCGCCTCCCGCACTTCGCTGAGAACGTCAAGTGGCTCGATGAGATGAATGCCAAGATGGTTCTCTGGATCGGCCCGTTCTTCCAGGGCAACATGGAAACCAACGCCGTGAAGCTCGGCTACAATCTCGCCGGGCAACCGCCGCAGCGGAACAATTATCCGATGGTGGACTTCACCAATCCCGACGCCAAAAAATTCTGGCAGGACGGCGTGGCTAAGTTGCTCAAGCTCGGCGTCGCCGGCTTCAAGCTCGATCGCGCCGAGGAAAACATTCCCGAGACCGGGCCGTATAAAGTTTTTGATGGCCGCACCATTCGCGAGAATCGCAACGCCTATCCGCCCATGTATGTAAAGGCCACTTACGAAGTCGCCAAACAATATCGTGACGACTTCGTTTGCATGCCGCGCTCGGCTTACACGGGCAGCTCGCCGTATGGAGTTTTCTGGGGCGGCGACATCGGCGGCACTCAGGAAGGTTTGCGCGCCACGATCATCGCCGCGCAACGCGCCGCCGTGATGGGCTACCCGAATTGGGGCTCGGACACCTGCGGCTACAACAAGCAGTTGATGGAGCAGGAAGTTTGCGCGCGCTGGCTCGCGCTCAGTTGTTTCACGCCGATCATGGAAGTCGGCCCGACGAAGAATCTCGCGTTCTGGAATCTGCCGCGCGAGCCGAAGTATGACGCCACGCTCATCGCCGTCTGGCGGCTCTACGCGCGCCTGCACCAGCGCCTCGCTGATTACGGCTACGAACAGGCGAAGCACGCCACGGAAACCGGCCTGCCCATCGTGCGCCCGCTGTTCCTCGTTGATCCCAAAGCGCCCGCCGCGTGGGCAAACTGGTGGACGTATCAATACGGCCCGGACCTGCTCGTCTCGCCGATCTGGGAAAAGAACAAACGCACGCAGGAAGTCTATCTGCCCGCCGGCCACACCTGGCGCGACGCGTGGAATCCCGACCAGACCTACAAAGGCGGCCAGACCATCACCGTCAAAGCCGAACTGCATCAGATCCCGATCTTCATCCGCGAAGGCTCGACCGTGCAACTCGGGGACTTGAACGCCGAGTGGAAGGAATCCGAAGCCATCGCGCAAAAGCGTCCCGACCTCAAAGCCCTCGACGCCGAAGCGAAGGCGTGGTTGGACAAGCGGAGATAAATTGGTATCTGCTCGCCAGTCTGAACAAGAGAAAAGCTTGCTGCTTTCTCCAAAATGGAATTGGACGTGTTTTCTGATG
>SCTL01000231.1 GCA_004297495.1 Verrucomicrobiota bacterium | reverse complement strand
GTTCCAACCGGCTGACGGTCGTGGTGGTCTCCGATGGCACGGCGATCAACGGGACACCCTACGACACCGGGATCAACGACTACTTCAAAAATAATTTCGACGTGCAACGCGATGCGCGGATGCCCTTCATCACGACCTTGCGCGCCAAGGCGGGCCAGTATCTCGGGCACATCGTGAATCCCGCGCCCTGGCCGGTCGAGTTCCCGGAATTTCCGCCCGAGCCGGAAGTGGTGGAAACGCCCAAGCCAAAAGTTGAAGAAGCGGCCAAGCCCGCGCCGCGTCCGGTCGTCCCGTCACTGATTGTCATCGGCACGAAACGCGAAACCAACGTCCCGCCCCCGACTGTCCTGCCGCAACCGCAACTCGCGCCGCCTGCGCCGGAACCAAAACCGCCGGCCCGTTCGTCCGCGGAAATTCTCGCCGCGCAACTCCTGGCCGAAGCGCAGGCGCAGGAAACTCCCGTCGCGCAAACAAATATCCCGGCAGTCGAAACTCAGAACTCCGCACCGGCTGCTGTCCGCGAGCCGCAAGCTCCCGCCGCATCCACGCCGCCGTCGAGCGCGCCGTTCTCCATGCCCGCACCCGCCCCGTCGCCGGTGCCGACTGCGACCATCAATGACACCTCCGCCGCCGCACCAGTTCTCAAACCGGTTGCGCCCGAGCCGAAGAGCGAGTTGTCCACGCCGTCACCCGCGCCCGCCGCGCCGCCGGTGCAGACCGCCGTGGTGCTGCCGGCCCGCGAGAATTCCATGCGACTTTGGTTTCTGATTGCGGGCGCGGCGCTGCTCGGTCTGGCGGTGGGTGTGACGCTCATGCTGCTCCGTCGTCCGCGTTCCGCTTCGCGCGAAAGCTACATCACCCGCGCGCTGGATCGGGATCAGAAGTGATTCAGGCTTTCGTGTTCTTCCGCAGGAGAGAGTGAAACTCTGAAGACGAGCCGAAACATTCAACATTCAACATTCAACTCTCAACACCCAAGGACGGACAAATCATCGCCGCCTTCGACGTTGGGCGTTGAATGTTGAATGTCGAATGTTCCCAATTCCTTCACCTTGCGACCTTCTGTTCCGCGACCCAATCCAGCCACTCGCTCAACACCAGCAGCGTCCACAGCGCCCGCGCGTGATCGGCTTTGTGCGCGCAATGTTCGACGAATAATTCCTGTGCCGCTCCATCGCGGATGCCGGCGTTGGACAGTTTGGGATTGTTGAGCGCCGCCTCCGCCCACTCGCGCAGCGGCCCGCGCAGCCAGCGGCCCAGCGGCACGGACAAACCGCGTTTGCGCCGGAACACGATGTCACGCGGCAGATGCCGCAGCGCGTAGCGCTTCAAAAAAGATTTGGTTTCGAACCGGCGCACGCGCTCGTTCACCGGCAGCGTCGCGGCGAACTGCATCACGGCTTCATCCAGAAACGGCGCGCGCAATTCCAGCGCCGCACTCATGCTGGCGCGGTCCGCCTTCGTCAACAATCCTTCGGCCAGTGAAACTTCGAGATCCCATCGCTGCACCAGATCGAGCAACGGATCGGATGTCGCCGGTTCGCTCGCGAACGACGCGGGTTGAATGCCGAGTCGTTCAAGCAACGGCGGCGCGATGTTGGAAACCCAGATGCGATGCCGCGCGAGTCCGGGCATTTCCGCGCCACTGACAAATCGTTTCAACAAAAACGACAGCGTGACTTTCTTGTCGCTCGGCGGCAACGCCTCGACCGCGCGACGGATCAGCTTTCGCAGCCACGCCGGCAGCGCCGCG
>SCTL01000230.1 GCA_004297495.1 Verrucomicrobiota bacterium | reverse complement strand
GGCGGATTTGAGATCGCCGGCGGGCTCGACGTCGTTGACGGTCACGAGGCCGGTGGACTCGACCGGAAATTCACGGCGGATGACCTCGCCGATGGCGCGCTTGAGCAACTCGCGAACGCGAAGATGTCGGTGGCTGGGCATCGTGAATTTACGATTTTAGATTTACGATTTACGATTGCACGAAACTCGCGGCGTGTGAATCGGGTTCAAAAACTTTCGCTCACAGTTTCTGCGCCGTCTTCTCGATCGTGTAACACTCGACCACGTCGCCCACGGCGATTTCGCTGAAGCCTTCGATGCGGATGCCGCATTCCATGCCGGCGCGCACTTCGTTGACTTCATCCTGGAAGCGGCGGAGCGATTGCGTGACGCCTTCGTAGATGACGTCCTTGCGGCGGCGCACGCGGACTTTGCCGCGGACGATGCGGCCGTTCGTGACCATCGAACCGGCGACGGGCACGCCTTTCGAGAGATTAAACACCTGGCGCACTTCCGCGGTGCCCACGATGACTTCCTTGCTCAACGGATCGAGCAAGCCGGACATGGCGTCCTTCACCTCATCAATCAACTCGTAAATGATCGCGTAAAGCTTGATCTGCACGCCTTCGTGTTTGGCTTTCTCGGCGGCCGTGCTGTCCACGCGCGTGTGAAAGCCGAGAATGATGCCGTGCGAAGCGGAGGCGAGCACCACGTCGCTTTCGCTGATCGCGCCGACGTCGCTGTGAATGATTTCGAGCGCGACTTTGTCCGACTCGATTTTCTTGATCGCTTCGACGATGGCTTCGACCGAGCCTTGCGTGTCGGCTTTGACGACGACCTTGAGGGCCTTGCCCGCTGCCGAGTCAATCTGGGCAAAGAGATTTTCGAGCGTGACCTTGCGTTTGTCTTCCTGACTTTGCGCGCGCTCGAACTGTTCGCGTTCGGAGGCGAGATCGCGGGCGGTGCGCTCGTCATCCACGACGCTGAACTCCTGGCCGGCATCCGGCACGCCGTTAAGACCGAGAACTTTCACCGCGACGGACGGCGTGGCTTCCTTGAGGCGCTTGCCTTCTTCGTTGATCAACGCGCGGGCCTTGCCGTAATGCGGGCCACAAATGATCACATCGCCGACCCGCAAGGTGCCTTTGCGCACGAGCACGGTGGCCATCGGGCCGCCGGGTTCGATGCCGGACTCGATGACGTTGCCTTTGGCGTTGCGGTCGGGGTTCGCCTTCAACTCCAGCAAGTCGGCCTGGAGCAAAATCATTTCCAGCAGCTTGTCCACGCCTTGTTTGGTGAGCGCGGAGCAATCCACAAAAATCGTTTCACCGCCCCAGTCGTCAGGCACGAGACCTCTTTCCTGCAACTGCTGGCGGACCTTCATCGGGTTCGCGTTCGGATGATCGCACTTGTTGACCGCGACGAGGATCGGAACTTTCGCGGCCTTGGCGTGACTCAACGCTTCGAGCGTTTGCGGCATGACGCCGTCGTTGGCCGCGACGACGAGCACCACGAGGTCGGTGACGTTCGCGCCGCGCGCGCGCATGGAACTGAACGCCGCATGACCGGGCGTGTCGAGGAAGGTGATTTGTTGCAGCTCGCCTTTGCG
>SCTL01000229.1 GCA_004297495.1 Verrucomicrobiota bacterium | reverse complement strand
GGGGGTTGAATCCACATCGGAACGAAGGAATTAAGATTGTTTTCTTTGAGACCGGAACGTGCGACCTGATCATGGACCAGAGAACGTTCAATTTACATGCGGGTAATTTTCTGCTCACGCGTCCATGGCAGCTTCATAAATTCGGCGCGCCCAACATCGGTCGGGGACGACTGCACTGGTTGATCCTCGATGTCGGGGTCCGGCGGCCACATCAGGATTGGAGTTGGCCGAAGTGGGTGGTAATGACCAAGGAAGATCTCACTGACCTTACCGAACGATGGCGACGCATTAAGAATCCCGTTTGGGCATCGACACCGTCCATTGCACACTCGTTCCGCGAGCTGGCTCGCTGCATTACTGCATGGGGTCAGCCTCACGCCGTTTCACGCATGGCCGTTCACTTGAACCTGCTGCTGATCGGCGTCCTGGATGCCCTGACGGAACAGCAGACGAATGAAAATGAACAATTGACCCCGCGCAAGCGTACGGTGGAAATGTTTTTTCGCGATCTCAAGGATGGGGTTGATCTCGGCGAGCAATGGACGCTGGATCGCATGGCGGCTCACTGCAACTTGGGTGTGACCGCCTTTTCAAAATACTGCCGCGAACTGGTAAACATCGGGCCGATGGAATATCTAAACCAGTGCCGGCTTGAGCGGGCCGCGCAGCAGTTGCGCACACGTCCTGAGCTTTCAATCACTGAAATCGCTTTTGCCAATGGTTTTAATTCCAGCCAATACTTTGCGACACGTTTCAGCCGCCACTATAAAGTTTCCCCCAGCCGGTTTATTTCAGAATCCACGAATTCTGGTGTCAAAAAATGAATGAGCGGCGCGGTTGCCTTGAACTCGCGCCGCCCATTGCAAATCAGGCTTCAGTTCTATGAACTTTTAAGCCACGCGGTTTTTCCGGCGAAAACCAAGAACCAATATGCCAAAGCCCGCTCCCAAAAAAGCGAGCGTGGAAGGTTCCGGAATCGGGGTGATGTCACGGAGCTGTAGAAGGGTGATTTGAGCAGACGGGCCAATGTCGGGGCCACCAAATGCACTCATCGAAATCGTCTGCTGTCCGCTGCCGTCGGCAACAAATGTGCCGAGAATATATTGCCCAAGGCCGCCGCTGCCAAATCCGTAAGCCAAAGGGGCTGAAATGTTGGCGCCACCAGTGAGGGTTTCACTTCGTTCGGCGGTCACGCTGTTACGGCCGTCGTGAACCCAAAATTCAAGCTCATAAGTGTTCCCTGGCGTCATGCCACCCCAAGTAAATGACATAGACGACCCGTAACTATAAATCGAAGTTTGCATGAGGAAATTATAGTTGGCATCCGCAGTGCCCGGGTTGGCATAGCTACCGTAGCGATCATCGTTCCCGGAAGCGCTTAGAAAGGAGTTAAAAGGACCGCTGCCGTATGCGGCAAAGGTCACGCCGTTCACCGGAAAGAAGTCTGAACGGTTACCGCCTCCCCAATCATCACCGGGTCCCCATGTCCCCACCAGCGTTCCATTAAGGCTCACGTCGGCAGTTCCAGAAATGGTGAGGGGTGATTGCCAGTTGATGTTGGCTGCATTCGCGGCAGCGCTGAGCATGCCCGCAATTGACGCACAGAGAATGGCTGTTTTCATGGTTTTTTGGGGTTGTGGTTTCGTTCTGAACCTGAGTTGTGATTTCATTGTTGCTTCGTTGTGCCTGAATTACTGTTCGACACGCCGACTAAAGTCCGGGGCGCTAAACACGCCACGTTTGTCGGTGATCATGGAAGCAGCCTACCGCTGTTGTTCGTCGCTGGCTTGCGATTCTCTTCGGCGAAGAAGATTGAACATGCAGGCTGGCGAGCGGCGTTGGGGAGATAGCGGACGGCGAGGTCTTGCCGCGCACACCTTCGGTCGGGTGAATTGCGCCGTGCTCCGGGAAGAAACTCAATCTGCGTCCAAACGTGAGTTCAAGGTGACGCTTTTTCCTTTTTTGATTTTCAACTCAACCGTCGTGCCCTGATAACTGACCCGGCAGCGTTCGCCGGAATCTGATCGAAGCGTTGCCGAAGTCAGGCGACCTGCTTTCCAGGTCACGTCCACTTTAAATCCACCGCGGGCGCACAAACCTTTGGCTGAACCCTCTGGCCACGCAGCGGGCAGTGCGGGAAGGAGTTCGATCCGGCCCGCGTGACTTTGCAAAAGCATTTCTGCGATGGCTGCGGTGACGCCGAAGTTGCCATCAATCTGAAACGGCGGGCACGCATCGAACAGATTTGGATAAACACCGCCGCCGCTGTCATACCGGATTTCGAACCCTTCGGCAGGATTCAGCGCCTTGCGTACGAGCGCATAGGCGCGATTGCCGTCACCGAGTCGCGCCCAGAGCGCCACTTTGTAGGCGAGCGACCAGCCCACGCCATCATCGCCGCGCACTTCCAACGATTTGCGGGCGGCTTGAGCCAAGGCCGGGGTATCAGTCGAGATTTCGTTCCCCGGATACAAGCCCCAGAGATGGGACACATGACGATGATGCGGCTCGGGTTCGGCGTATTCTTCCAGCCATTCCATGATGCGTCCATCCGAACTGACCTGCGTTGGCGCGAGACGGGCGCGCTTCTCAAGCAATTCATTGCGGAAGGTTTCATCAACGCCAAGAATCCGTGAAGACTCAATGCAAGCACTGAACAGATAGCGCACCAATTGCGAAAGCATTGTCGGGCCGAGACAGATGGCGGCCTCTTGCCCATCGGCAGTGCGGAAATGATTTTCGGGCGAGTTGGCCGGGGCGACGACCAGCCATTGATGTTTGGGTTCCGCAATCAGCATGTCGGTGTAAAATTGCGCCGAACCTTTCATGATGGGATAAGCCCATTTGAGAAACTCCCGGTCGTGCGTGAACAACCAATGATCCCACAGGTGCTGGCACAACCACGCCGAGCCGCTGTTGGCCGAGCCCCAGCTCGCCGATTCGCCGGGGGCAGTGAAGCCCCACGGATTGGTGATGACGTGCGCCACCCAACCGCGCGCACCGTAGTAAGCCTTGGCGGTCTTTGCTCCCGGCTGCTGCAACGAATCAATCAACGCAAACAGCGGTTGGTGCAGATCAGAGAGATTGCAGATCTCTGCCGGCCAATAATTCATCTGCACGTTGACGTCGAGATGCCAGTCACCTGTCCACGGCGTGTTGATTTCCTCGGCCCAGATGCCTTGGAGATTTGCCGGCAATCCGCCCGGGCGCGATGACGAGATCAACAGGTAACGACCGAAGTTGAAATACAGCGCTGCCAGTGCTGGATCAATCGCGCCCGCCTTGAACGCTTGAATCCGCTCCGGCGTCGGCTTGCCTGTGACTTCAGAATTCGGCGCGCCAAGTTGCAACGACACGCGCTGAAAGTATTTCGCGTAGTCGGCGACGTGCGCTTTTTGCAGGGCGGCGTATGATTTGCGTGCCGCGCGATTCAAGTCCGTCAACGTCGCCGCCAACGGATCTTTCGTCTGTCGGCCCGCGAAGCCTCGGTAATCCGTTTCCGCCGTGATAAACAAAATGACTTCGTCCGCTTTACTGACGAACAGCGACGGTCCGTCGGTGGAGACTGAGCCGCCGCGATTGAGCGCCCGCACCCGGGCGACGTAACGCACGCCTTTGCCGTCCACACCATTATTGAGTTGCCCGGTCATCAAAAGACCGGCCTTGCCATCGGCTACGGTGGCGAAGCGCTCCGGGCGATCCATCTTCGCCGTGAAGGAAATCTGGCCCGGGCGATCTGCTGTGAGTTTCAGCACCATGATTTCGTCCGGCGCGCTCACGAACAGTTCACGCTTAAATGTCACGCCGCCACGCTGAAACTCCATCCGCGTGACCGCATCGTTGAGGTTCAATTCCCGCCGATAGTTTGTTACCGGTGCATTCGTATCACCGCCTTGAAAGGCAAGGTGCAGATTACCGAGCACCTGGTAACAGCCGTATTGGCCGCCGCCCGAACCGTCGCTCGAACCGGGGCCTTTGCAGGTAAAGTTTGCGTTCACAAGCGCCTCGGCTTCCACGTTCTTGCCTGCCAGCAACAGCCGTCGGATTTCAGGCAGCACTTTGTACGCGTCAGGACGATCAGCATCCTGTCGCGAGCCCGACCAGACCGAGCTTTCGTTCAACACGATGCGTTCTACGTCCACGCCACCGAACATCATCGCGCCGAGTCTGCCATTTCCCATGGGCGACGATTCCGTGAAATTCTTCGCGACGGCATCCATCCAGATGACTGTTTCCGGAGTCACACTGGAAAGTGGAGGCGCTGCGAAGGAACAACACGCCACAGTCGCCGTCAGGATAAAAACAAAGCTGCGCACAGGAAACAGGAGTTGCATGAATTCAAATTGTCAGATTATGAATCGCGTCGCGTTCAAAATCGGTTGCTGAAATATTTTGAACAAAATTTGGAGTCTGTCACGAGACGGGTTCAATTTTAATCGAATGTTTCACGGGTGTTACCGCATTCCGGCTGGATTGACTCAACGCTTTGGCTTTACGGACCAAACTTGCTTTGAGTTGCTCCACCTGGTTTTTCTCCTCCGGGAGCAACGTGTTCCAACTCGGCAAATGGTGCAGCAAGTTTTGCACGGCGGGGGTCTCGAAAGTTTGTTGTGTGCGCACGACGTTATCAACCCTGGCAAAAGACTCGGAGAATGGATTGTCCTGAAACTCCGCGGCCAGATTGATGCCGCGTTCCAGTTGAGCGGCGGTGAAGAGCTTGGCGTGATTGCCCCAAGTGACCGTGAGTTGTGTCGCGCTGCTGTTGCGGACAACGAGTTGCAGACGGTTCAGTTCCTCGTTGAACGGCAGGAATTCCAGCACGCCTGTGGGACTGTTTGGATCAGCCGGCTTGCCGGAGCAACAGAAGGGATAACGGGTGGATTCGATTTCAATTATTCCTTTGGCAGTTGAAGTAATTTTGTGTCCTTCGGTCGCGGTCGCGATGCCGCTTTGCGCATCCCACGTGAATGTGCCGATGTCACCAGAGCAGCCGAGCGCTTTCAAAAACGCGTAAGCCATCACCAGATGTCCGTTCGGTGCGGGGTGAATTCCATCCGCGCCCGCGACATGATAATCCACGCCGTATTTAGCCTTGGCCGCCTGCATCACTTGCGTCATCGGGGCATACACGTTGGCGAACACCACGCCTTGTTCGCGTGCGACCTCGCCCGCGATGCGTGTCAGGTCGGCAAGGGTCTGATTGTAAGTTGCGGCTTTGATGCTTCGGCCAAAACGGTCGAACGAGTCAGAATCCACCGGGCTGGGCGAGCCGATCACGATCAAATGCACGCCCGCGTCGCGGAATTGTTTCACGATGGCTTCCGTGCTCTTGCGATAAGCTGTCTGGCGTCCGGCATCAATCGGTGCGTAAGCGCCGTCATTCATGCCGTAACAGGTCGTTGCGACCGCTGGATGAAACGGCAAAACTTCTCCGTTGATGCGGGAAGCAAAACCGTCCGCCCGCTCTCCGCTCCAGCCGAATTGGTGCGCGGTGAGATTCGTGACCGGTTGGCACATCAGCAGATAATCCTCGATGAAGACGGAATACAGTTTCTGTTCGGTGATGGAATCGCCGCAGATGGCAACGCTGTCGCCGGGCTGTAATCCGCCGGCTCTGGCGGCTGGCGACAATTGCACGACACTCCATAGCGCACAGATCCAGAGAAAGGTTTGATGTAGCAGTAATTTGACGCAGCGTTTCATAGCTAGTTTTCCAGACGCAGGATGAACCCTCCACGACTGGGAATCGTGTGTTGCCATTCATTGTCGGCCTTCAGCGGTGATGCAATGACTTCCATCTGCGCCTCTTTCCCTTCGGCAATCAGCACGCGCTTTCTAAACTTGCGATAGGCTTTCAGATCGAGCGTGACTGACTGTGGCTGATCCAATCCACTGATGCCGGCAATGAACCAACTTGAACCAGAGCGTCGCGCAAAAACTGCCAGGCGACCGGGTTCACCGAGGAGGCAATGCGTTTCGTTCCAGCGGGCTGGAGCATCGCGGAAAATTTTCAGCGCTTCCGGCGGGAGCGCCTCAAACATCTTCGCCTGGTCCGCGAAGTGAACGATGCCGGACGTGAAGATGATGGCCGTGGCCAGTTCGTGCGCTGCCGTCGTCGTGCGTTGAAACTTCTTGGGCGAGATTGCGACGGGCGTGTAATCCATCGGGCCGACGACGTTGCGGGTGAACGGCAGCACGGTATTCAGTTCGGCGGCTTTGTCCGTGTAGCGCGGTTCGTAGAAATAGCTCTCCGTGCCCAGCACGGCTTCCGCCACCATGAAGTTCGGCCAGGTGCGCTGCCAGC
>SCTL01000228.1 GCA_004297495.1 Verrucomicrobiota bacterium | reverse complement strand
TCGGAAAGGGCTTTCGTGATAGCCATGAACTCGCGCATGTCTTCTATATTTCGCCAAACAACGAAATGATAATTGCACAGGTCTCGCTGGCTGGCAAATAATTCTTTCGTCCGGTTAGTTCGGGTCAGACGGGCGGCGTGGTGATCTTGTCCGCGTGGCGGATGTCCGCCGCCTCGCACAGATAGACCACTTCCTCGGCAATGTTGGTGGCGTGATCGCCGATGCGTTCGAGACTCTTGGCCGCGATCAACAGATTCAAGCTGCGCACGATGTAGTCCGGGTTTTCCTTCATGTGCGTAAGCAACTGCTGTTGGATTTGCTTGTGCATAATGTTGATCTCCTCGTCGCGGGGAATCAGTCCGCGGGCGGCGGCGGAATCGCGGTTCACGAACGCGTCCAGCGAGGCTTTCAACAATCCCAACGCGAGTGCCGCCATCTTCGGGAGTTCGAGATTCAGCTTCAACGGCGCTTCCTGGCTGAGATCGCGCGCGCGCTTGGCGATCTTGGCGGCCTCGTCGCCGATGCGCTCGAGGTTCTGGCAAATCTTCATGGCCACGGTCACGAGCCGCAGGTCGCTGGCGAGCGGCGCTTTGGCGAGCAGGTTGATGGCGGCTTCGTCCACTTCGATCTCGAAGCGGTCGAGGATTTCGTCGCCGGCCTTGACGCGGAGCGCGAGGTCGAGATCGCGATTGACCAGCGCCTGCACCGAGTCGTTCACGGCCTTCTCCGCGTGGCTGGCCATCGTGAGGAGTTTCTGTTTCAACTCCGCGAGATCGTGATCAAAGTGTCGTTCCATATTTTTTCAATCTTAATCCTAATCGTAATCTTTATCTTAATCCTTCGCTGCGAGATTATGATTAAGAGTAAGATTAAGACTAAGAATTTAACCGAACCGCCCCGTCACATAATCCTCCGTCCGCTTCTGTTTCGGGTTGGTGAAAATCTTCTGCGTCGAGCCGGACTCGATGAGTTCGCCCATGTAAAAGAACGCCGTGTCGTCGGAGATGCGCGTGGCCTGCTGCATGTTGTGCGTTACGATGACGATGGTGAAATCCTTCTTGAGTTCAAGAATCAAATCCTCGACGCGCGAGGTCGCGATGGGATCGAGCGCGCTGGCCGGTTCATCCATGAGAATGATTTCCGGCCGCACGGCAATCGCCCGCGCGATGCAAAGCCGCTGCTGTTGGCCACCCGACAAGCCCAGCGCGCTGCTGTGCAAGCGATCTTTCACTTCATCCCACAGGGCCGCGTTGTGCAGGCTTTGCTCGACCGCGGCGTCGAGTTCACTGCGCGAACCCACGCCCTGGATGCGCAAGCCGTAGGCGACGTTGTCGTAAATGGATTTTGGGAACGGATTGGATTTCTGAAACACCATGCCCACTCGTTTGCGCAACTCGATCACGTCCACGTCGGAAGCGTAGATGTCGTGCCCGCCGATCTTCACGCTGCCTTCGATGCGCACGCCGTCAATGAGATCGTTCATGCGGTTGAGGCAGCGCAGCAAAGTAGATTTGCCACAGCCAGACGGGCCAATAAACGCCGTGACTACGCGCTCGCGAATGGAAAGCGAAACGTCCTTCAACGCCTTGGCGTGGCCGTAGTAGAGCGAGAGATTGGAGATCTCGATCAGCGGCGCGTCCGCCGGCGGAGTTGAACCGGGCGGAGTGGCGGCGGTGGTTTGAGGCATGGCGTCAGTCATGGAAATCTTTTTCAACCACGGATGAACACGGATGAACACGGATAAGGCAAATCGGCACTTGGACGTACTGTGGAGCGCGGACTTCAGGCCGCTTCACTTCTCGAAAACACTTGCGGGCGAAACTCTCAAGGAGCGCGCGCTGACAAGATGAGCGTTGAAGCGGGCTAAAGCCCGCGCTCCTTTTGCATCCGTGTATATCTGTGTTCATCTGTGGCGGGTTTAATTAAACCCTTTATTTATTAGGGTTTGCCCGCCGGATGGACGGCCACTGTCAGCAAAAATGTCAGTCACGGGGCGGATGATAGGATAATTCGCCAACACTGTTCAAGACTTGCTGAAACTTCGCCACAACGCGCGTTCTAAACCGCCGTTGAAACAGGACTGGTATCTCGTAACAGAGAAAGCCAGTTATGAAAACGAAATACACCTTGTTCCGGCGCGGCGAAATGTTCTACATGCAGGACAGCGCGACCGGCAAACAGACCAGCCTACGCACCAAAGATGAAACCGAAGCCGTGAGCCTGTTAGAAGCCCGCAACGCAGCCCAGCGGCAACCAGTGCTGAATTTGCACCTTGCCCGCGCTTACCTCACCGCCAGCGACCCCGCCTTTGTGGAACGCACTTGGGGCGTGGTAATGGAACAGATGCAGAGCCGAGGCAAGGAGAGCAGCCGCGAGCGTTACGAGAGCGTGTTCA
>SCTL01000227.1 GCA_004297495.1 Verrucomicrobiota bacterium | reverse complement strand
CGGAGTTTTTACCTGGGCCACAACCGAATCCAGCGGCCCGAGCACCAACACCGTCACCGTCCGCGCGACCGACGACGGCATCCCGAGTCTGAGCGCCACGCAAAGTTTTTCTGTGATCGTCACAGAAATAAATTCCGCGCCGCAATTCAACTCCGTCACGAATCAAACCATTGACGAAGGCACGACGCTCTCGTTGTTGCTTTCGGCGGCGGATTCGGATTTGCCGACGAACACGCTCACCTTCAATCTCATCTCCGGGCCGCCCAGCGCAACCATCAGCGCCGGCGGTCTCGTCACTTGGGCTACGACCGAAGCCGACGGCCCGGGCACGAACAACTTCGTCGTTCGCGTGCAGGACAACGGCGCGCCCAGTCTCAGCGCCACGCAAAGTTTTCTGGTCATCGTCCGCGAAGTGAACAGCGCGCCGTTGCTCGCGTCCGTCAGCAATCAAACCGCCACCGTTGGGATCACGCTTTACGTCACCAACTCCGCCAGTGATTCCGATCTGCCGGTCAACCTGCTTTCCTTCACTCTGCTCGCCGGGCCGACGAATTCCTCGCTCTCGACGGGCGGCCTGTTTACTTGGCAACCCGTTTTCAGCCAGGCCGGCACAACGAATCTGATCAGCGTCCGCGTCACCGACGACGGCACGCCGCCTTTGAGTGCGACCCAAAGTTTCCTCGTCACGGTCCAAGCGCCCGCCGCGCCGATCGTGATTGATGGTTTGCGTGCGATTCGCGGTTTCTCGAGCGTCAGCTTTTCCTCGGAAGCGGGCTTCGCCTACGGCATTCAGTCGCGCCTCCAATCCACCACCGACGAGTGGAAGACAACGTTCGCGTTCACCAACCCGCCGGTGAACACGACGGTGCTCGTCACCGATTTCATTCCGTCTCAAGGCCAGCACTTCTTTCGCGTCCGCAACCTCACGCTCCCTTATCAGTCGCCAAAACTCACCGGCGTCAGCGCCACCGGAGCGATCTTCAAATTCAATTTCATCGGCGAAGCGGGGCGAACGTACGCGCTCGAAGCGCGAACCAATCTCGCCGCCGGCAACTGGCTCACCCTCACCAACTACGTTTTCCCGTCCGCAACCAGCAACGTGACTTACACGGCGCAATCAGCAGTCTTCGGCAGCAGCGTCGAGTTTCGCGTGGTGCGCTTTTCGTTGCCGGTGCCGGCGCAAAAAATTGATGCGGTCACGCGCAGTGGAACAATCATTCGCGTTCAATTCACGGCGCTGCCAGGTCTGGTTTATCAAGTCGAAAAATCGGATTCACTCAGTCCAGCAAGTTGGAGCACCCTGGCAAATCTCCCCGCGCCCGCAGCGATCACGAATGTGGTCGTGACGGATTCGATCTCTGGCGCGCGACGGTTTTATCGGTTGAACATTCCGGTGCCGGTCGCGGAAGTTTCGCTCACGCAGACGAGCGTCGTGGATCGCGTGGACCTGAACTTCACGGCGAACGCGGGAATTCCCTACACCTTGCAGGCGCGCACTTCTCTCCAAACCGGAAACTGGCAGGACATTCTCTCGCTCCCGGCGCAACTGACGAATACCGCCATGGTGATTTCGGATACGAACGTCGCACCGGCGCAAAAGTTTTACCGGCTCAAGACTCCGTAATCACTGCCGCGCTGCCAGTACCGTCCGACTCTGTTGAAGATACGTTTGCGCCGCCGGATTGGAAGTCGCCGCCAGCAGCCG
>SCTL01000226.1 GCA_004297495.1 Verrucomicrobiota bacterium | reverse complement strand
TGCGGTTCGTGGCGCTGATGCACTTGATGCCGGATTTGTTGATGCGGCCAAACGTGTCCACCGGCCCGCCGAGGCACGCGGCACAACCGGCGTTCTCGGTCATCTGCACGCCGGCGTCC
This sequence comes from Verrucomicrobiota bacterium, assembly GCA_004297495.1. Lineage (GTDB taxonomy): Bacteria > Verrucomicrobiota > Verrucomicrobiia > Limisphaerales > JADLHS01 > SCTL01. The sequence goes on along the minus strand of SCTL01000226.1, from coordinate 1,878 downwards.
ACGAGGATTTGCCAGATGGTTTGATTGCCCCAGCGCGTGGATTGCAATTCGTGAACGATGTCCGGCGTCGCGGGCACGCCGAACGTATCAATGGAAACTTTGCGTCCGCGTAACACGCGCGCGAACTCCACGAAGTCACTTGTCTTGCCGCCCGTGCACGAGCCGACGTAAGCGCGATCCAGTTTCACATTGCTCATCTCCTTGGCCTTCTTGCGCTGGCCGGGATCGGGATGACACGCAACGGTCGGTTCGAGTTTCGACAGGTCCACCACGAGTTCGTAAACGAACTTCTGATCTTTATCCAACTCGACGGGTTCGTAACGCGAATTGGTTCCGTTCAACTTCACGCGCGCGTCCACGTATTCGGCGGTGCGCGAGTCGAACGGGAAAATTCCATTCTTACCGCCCGCTTCGATGGCCATGTTCGCCACGGTCATGCGGTCGTCCATCGAGAGCGAGGCCACGCCCGGGCCGTCGAACTGCATCGCGCGATACGTGGCGCCGTCGAAGCCGATCTCGCCGATGCAGTGTAGGATGATGTCTTTCGCCATCACGCCGGGTTGCAGTTTGCCTTCGAGCCGGAAGTGCATCGTCTCGGGAACTTTGATGAGCAGCTTGCCGGTGCCCATGACAAAGCCAGCGTCGGTGTTGCCGATGCCGGTGGCGAATTCGTTGAACGCGCCGGCCATGCAGGTGTGCGAGTCGGTGCCGAACAAAACTTCGCCGGGTCTCGTGTGGCCTTTTGCCGGGAGCGCGGTGTGGCAGACGCCCGCGTACTGCGAACCGTATTGGCGCTTCAACATTCCCTTGCTGGAATCGAAATGCCATTGGCCGTTCGGGTCATCAATCACGTCGTAGAAATAGGGCAGGCCCTGCTCCTTTACGAACTCGCGCAGGATGTCCACGTTGCGGTTCGACTTCGAGTCAGCGGTGAAAATGTAGTGGTCGGGGATGATCACGACGCGGTTTTTGTCCCAGACTTTCGCGGTCTTGCCGAACTCACGTTTGAACACGCCGATCGTGCCCGGGCCGCACACGTCATGCGTCATCAGCACATCCGCCTGCACCCAAACATTGTCGCCGGCCTGCGCGGTGGATTTTCCGGCGGCGCGGGCGAGCAGTTTTTCAGTCAACGTCATAGGGATGTGAACTTACCGGATAGCAAAATTAACTTCAACCGCGCAGATGCAGCGGGCGAATTGGCTGTTTCAAGCAACCTCGAACCTTCAACGCTTAATGCCGAAAAGAGGGGCACGAATCTGTCCGGCTGACTGGTAAATTGATGCTGTCTTTTTTTCGGTGTTGAAGGTTGAAGATTAAGCGTTGAATGTGGAAACCCGGTTTCCCCGTTTTCTCTCCTGACAAACGCCGGCGGATCGTTAGGATGCTGCGCACGAGCCTGCTCGCCGACCATGAAAACGCAAATCCCGGAAGAATTGAAGAAGGACGTCCCGCCAACCACCTGGGGCAAGATGCTCCTCGCCACGCCCGTCGTGATGACGGTCATCGCCACACTGCTCGCGGGACTCGCCTCCAGCGAAATGACCCGCGCCCAATACGATCGCGCCCTGGCCGCGCAACTCCAATCCAAGGCCGGCGATCAGTGGAGTTATTTTCAGGCCAAGAAACTGCGCAGCTCGCTTCAGCACAACTCTATTGACCTGTTGCAAGTCACGGCGGATTTGCGCCCGCTCGACGTCTCGGCGCTGGCCTCCGCCGATGCCGCGACGAGCGCGGCCTTGCTCAAGGGCGAAGCGCCGGCAATTACTTTGCCGGCGCTGGACGCGAAGTTGAAAGCCGCGCTGGAAGCCGTCGAAGCTTCGCGACCGGAAACTGAAATCACGGAACTGCTCAAACAGGTTGAAACCCAAATGCTCG
>SCTL01000225.1 GCA_004297495.1 Verrucomicrobiota bacterium | reverse complement strand
CTCATGCCCACGTTCCATCCGTCGTATCTCCTGCGCAACCAAGCAATGGCCGAGAAGCGCAAAGTGTGGGAAGACATGCTGCAAGTGATGGAAAAACTCGGCATGACCATCAGCGAGAAGCAGCGGAACTATTTTCTGAGAGGTTGAAGCAGGTCGCGTGAGGATTGCGGCTTGCCACTGTCAAATTCAGTCGCATGGTAATACGCTCCTGACCGACCGACCGACCACTCATGAAATCCCGCGCGCGTAAAACTGTTTTGTTGATCGTCGTCACATTGATCGTGGTTGCTTCGCTCTGGCTTTTCATCGAACACAACCGCGCCAAATGGGCCGTGACCAGCTACAAGAAAAAGCTTCTCGCCTCTGGAGAAAAGCTGATGGTGGCTGAACTGCTGCCGACGCCAATCCCCAAAGACCTTGATGGCACGGTCCTGTTCCGGAAGGCGATTCAGAAATTTCAGGGCCGTTCCACCGCGCTCGATACCAACTGGCCCAACGCGACGCGCATGGTTGCTCCGGGCAAAGCCGTCGCGGGCTGGCAACTGCCGGAAGTCGTGGACATAGATTTTTCGTCCCCGGCTAAATCCGTCACCAACAGTTGGGCCGAAATCGAGTCCGCCCTCGCTGACAAGCGCGAGGCCCTCGACGCGTGTTATGCGCTGGCCGAAAGGCCGCACGCAGATTTGCGTCTGGATTACGAGGAGGGATTCTCCTTGCTGCTGCCGCATCTCGCGCCCACCAAAGGCGCTGCCTGGAAACTTACGGCAGCCGCGCTGTCCGGCTTGCGCCGCGGGGACACGGCGGGTGCCGTCACCAACCTGCACGCCCTGATCGCCGTCGTGAAAGCGACGGAAGATGAAAGGCTCGTCATCTCGCAATTGGTCCGAATCGCCATCGCGAACATCACCTTCACCGCTAATTGGGCGCTCCTGCAATCGCCCGCGGTCACGGACGAACAACTCGCCACGTTGCAGCGCGACTGGTCGGAGTTGGAGTTCAATCTCCCCACGGAAAACGCCCTGGCGATGGAGCGGGCAATGAGCGAGATGGTGCTGGCGCGGATGCGCGAATCGAGTCGCGAGTTCAATAACGTGGTCACGGGATTTTCCGGAAGTCGCGGCAGTCGGAGCGGTGGCAGCAGCTCGGGAAATTTCTGGGACAATTTCGGCCCCGAAGTGGACGCGCTCGCGAATGCAACCCGGATGAAAGCCAGAGAAACCGCGTGGCGTTTGTCCTGGTCATACGTGGATGAATTGCGCGCACTCAAAGGCCATCAAGTGCTGTTGGACTCATTTCGCCGGGCGCGAACGAACGATTGCTATCACCCGGCGATCCTCGAAGAAAAGGCCAGGCTCACCGCGATGGGAATCGTGCCGATGAAATCGGACGACTCCAGTCTTCTCTTTGATCCGGACAATGACCTCCGCGAATTGTTCACCCACTCCATCGTTTCGCTCACCAAAGTGTTGAACCGGGTGATGAGCGCGGAAGCCGCCCGCCAGCTTGCCATCTCGGGCATCGCGTTGAAACGCTATCATCTGCGCCACGGCAGCTATCCGACGAACCTTGCCGCGCTCGTGCCGGAATTTGTCGAAACCATTCCGCGCGATCCCGTGGATGGTCAGCCGCTGCGTTATCGCGCGACTGCAAACGATTCCTTCGTGCTCTATTCCATCGGCGAGGACGCCAAGGACGACGGCGGCGACCCGGTAAATCCAAAGGCCGGCGGCCCGATGGTCTGGTCGCGTGGCCGCGATTGGGTCTGGCCGCAACCCGCCTCGGAGGAAGAAATCCGCGCGTTCTACGAAAAACAATTTGCGCCGGCCAAACCTTAGCGGCTTGCCCGCGCGGTTTTTTCCGCTATAACCCCGCGCGATGCATCAACTCATCCAATCGCTCACGGACTGGTATTCGCACGCGCTGCAAACCGGCGGCTACCCGCTCATCGCGCTGCTCATGGCCGTGGAAAGCTCGATCTTCCCGCTGCCGAGCGAGGTTGTCATCCCTCCCGCCGCGCATCTCGCGCACACGGGGCAACTGCCGTTGAGCCTGTGGGGCATCGCGCTCGCCGGCACGATCGGCTCGTGGGTGGGCGCGACCGCGATGTATTGGGCCGCGCGACTCGCCGGGCGGCCCTTGTTCATGCGCTACGGAAAATTTATTTTCATCCCGCCGCAAAAAATCGAAGGGGCGGAACGCTGGGCGGCGCATTACGGCGGCATGGGTATTTTCATTTCGCGATTGCTGCCAGTGGTGCGGCATCTCATCGGCATTCCGGCGGGCATCGTGAGGATGAACTACTTGACGTTCTCCATCTTCACCCTGATCGGCTCGGCGATCTGGTGCGGCGTGCTCTGCTGGCTCGGCGTGAAGATGGGACAGGACGAGCAGTTGATGCGCGGCGAGTATCATCGCCTAACGCTCTGGCTCGCCGGAGCGATGGTGGGGTTGGGCGGGCTGTATTATTTTTTCGTCCACCGGCACATGAAGCAGCAGCCGGCTAAGAATTGACGCGGATCAGAGTCTTCACCGCGTGATTGCCTGCGGCCATCTGCTTGAACAGCGCCGGCAGTTCACTCAGCGCGTGTTCGCCGCTGACGAAATCGCGCGAGTGCACCACGCCCGCCTCGATGAATTCCAGCGCGCGCCGGATCGTGCGCGGCGTGTGATGAAAGCTCGCGAGCAACGTGAGATTCGAATAGTGGATCAAAGTCGTGTCCAGCGTGATGCTCGTGCCCGCCGGACAGCCGCCAAAGAAATTCACCGCGCCGCCTTTGCGCACGAGTTGCACCGCCGCCTCCCAGACTTCCGGTTTGCCGGTGGCCTCGATCACCGCGTCAAAGCTGGCCTTCGTTGCTTCCCGGATTCTGGCAACTAGATTCACCCCGTCGCCAATGTCCACAACCTCCGTCGCGCCCAATCGTTTCGCCGCGCTCAACCGCACTTCACGCCGCCCGGCCACCGTGACTTCACAGCCTAGATTTTTTGCCAGCGCCACGAACATCAAACCAATCGGCCCGGCGCCGATGACCAGAACTTTCTGCCCGGCTT
>SCTL01000224.1 GCA_004297495.1 Verrucomicrobiota bacterium | reverse complement strand
TTTTTGGACATAAACCGCCTCAACCTGTTACAATCCATTGCGGTCGGCCAGTTGGGTGGGGGGATTAGCCGGAACGCGGAACTTGGGTTTGGTGTCGGTCGCGTGAATTGTTTGCGGAGAGATTCCCAAGGTGAAGCCGCGTGGAACAGGTGCTGCTTTGGAGAGTTATCTTTTTCGAGCCGGCTGACCGGTCTTGAATTGTGACGCCGTAACCGTTATTCAACAAGCCATGCCGTCATTCGTCTATGTAGCGCGAGAAACTGGAACCGGCCGCGAGATTCGCAGCACGGTGGAAGCCGCCACGGAACAAGCCGCCATCGCGGCCTTGCTCAACCGCAATTTGCTGGTCGTTTCCATCCAGGAAAAGGTCGGCAAGAAAGGCCGCACCAGTGGCGGCAAGGTGGCGTTGCAGGACCTGGTCATCTTTACGCGGCAGTTGGCGACGATGATTGACGCCGGTCTGGCCATGGTGCAGTCGCTTCAGGCCCTGGCCGACCAGACGCCGAACAAGGTGATGCGCGACATCATCAAGGACGTTTGCGCCCGGGTGGAGAGCGGAGACAATTTCTCCGAGGCGCTCTCCAAACATCCCAAGGCATTCTCCCGGCTATACGTTTCAATGGTGGCCGCTGGCGAAAAAGGCGGTTTGCTCGCGGAGATTCTCGCCCGCCTGGCCGTCTATCTCGAGAACACCGCCCGTCTGCGCAAGAAGGTGAAGTCCGCGACCATGTATCCGACGGTCGTGACGGTGGTGGCGATTCTGATCACGACCTTCCTGCTCGTGAAGGTCGTGCCCGTCTTCGGTGAGATTTACTCCGGCTTCGGCGCGAAACTGCCCGGCCCGACCCAATTCCTCATCAACCTGAGCGACCTGATCAAGAAGTATTTTCTGCTGATCATCCTCAGTGCCGGCGGCGCGGTCTATGGCTGGATGTATTTCATCAAGACGGTGCCCGGGCGGGCATTCTGGGACGCGAAACGCATCAAGCTTCCCATCTTCGGCGCCATCGCGCACAAAATCTGTCTCGCGCGTTTCACCCGCACGCTTGCCTCGCTTATCCGCAGCGGTGTGCCGATTCTCGAAGTGCTGCAAATCGTTTCCCAGACCGTCGGCAACGTCGTCATGGAAAAAGCCATCAAAGTGGCGGCGTCGGACATCGAACGCGGCGAAAGCATCTCCGGCGCGCTGGGCAAACACCCCGTCTTCCCGAGCATGATCATTCGCATGATCACCGCCGGCGAGCAGACGGGTAAGATTGACAACATGCTCGAACGCATCTCCGACTTTCTCGACGAAGAAATCGAAACCACGCTCTCCGGTCTGACCTCGTTGATCGAGCCCATCCTCATCGTGTTCCTTGGCGTCGTCGTTGGCGGCATGGTGATTTGCATGTTCCTGCCCATCTTCAAGCTGGCGGACATCGTCAATCCGCAGCCCGGTCAGGGCAAATAGCGGAACTACCGGGATAATTTGCGAGCCGCCGTCACGCCCGACGGCGGCTTTGCATTTCTTGGCAATCACTGGCCCACGGTAATTTTTGTTTCACAGCCGTCGCGGAATTCGTATCCTTCCGCTTGGTTTGTTGAAAATGGACTATTACCTGAAAAAGAAATTATGCCACTGACACACACTCGGGAACTCTTCGCCAAGGCGCTGAAGGGCAAATACGCGCTCGGCGCGTTCAACGTGAACAACATGGAACTCATCCAGGCCATCGTCGAAGCCTGCGAAGAGGAAAAAGCCCCGCTCATCCTCCAGATTTCCAAAGGCGCGCGGCAATATGCCAATCCAGTCTATCTCAAAAAACTCATCGAAGCCGCCGTCAGCCTCAGCAACGTCCCCATCGCCATCCACCTTGACCACGGCGATACTTTCGAGCTGTGCAAGGAGTGCATTGACGAAGGCTTCACCAGCGTGATGATTGACGCCTCGCACGAACCGTTCGAGAAAAACGCCGAGATCACCCGCAAGGTCGTTGAATACGCCCACAAGCACAATTGCGTGGTGGAATCCGAACTCGGCCACCTCGTCGGCGCGCAATTCGACGAAGGCGAAGAAGGCGGCGCGCACTCCACCAGCGGTCACTACACCAATCCCGAGGAAGCGGTCAAATTCGTCAAGGAAACCGGCTGCGATTCCCTCGCCGTCGCCATTGGCAACAGCCACGGCGCTTACAAGTTCAAGGGCGAACAACATCTCGACCTCGAACGCCTCAAGCTCATCAAGAAAGCTTTGATGGACGCCAATCTCGGCGACTATCCGCTCGTCTTGCACGGCGCGTCCAGCGTGCCGCAATATCTCGCCGACGAGATCAATAAATACGGCGGCCACATGCCCGACACGAGAGGCGTGCCCGAAGCCGACATCGAAATCGCCCGCCGCACCGG
>SCTL01000223.1 GCA_004297495.1 Verrucomicrobiota bacterium | reverse complement strand
CGACCAGTGCACCGACGAGACAGCCGATGAGCGCGCAACTGTTGGCCCAGCCAATTTGCGCTTCGCTCGTCAGTTCAAAATATCTTTGGAAGAACGGTTTTGCGCCGCCGATGACGACCCAGTCCCAACCGAACAGCAGACCGCCCATCGCCGCGACGATGGAGATGAGCCACACGTAGCCGAGATTGTATTCCGCTTTCAGCGTCGAAACTTCAGTTTGCGTTGCAGTAATCATGCAGGTGAAACAGGTTGCTTACGGATAGGCCAGCCGGAAGAACACGCTCGGATGAGTGACACCGATGGGAACGATCCAGCAATTCGTTCCTTCCGAGCCAGTCACGTTCCACCAGTTCGTGCCAAGACCAGCGACAAGACTGTTGGTTTGTGCTTGGAGTCGCCAACCGGTGTAACCGAGCGGCCAGCTCAAGGTCAAACTGTCATTGTTCCAGTGAGCCGTCAGATTGGTCGGATTCAACAGCGTGAGAGTGGCAGTATTCGTCACGCTTCCCAGACCGCCATTGACCTGCACGCTGTAAACGCCGGCGTCAGCCAGGCTCACGGGATTTATGGTAATCGAATTCTCACTCTGGCCGGCGAGCACCACTCCGTTCTTGCGCCAGGTGTAGGTGAAGGGTGGCGTTCCGGACGCGACGACCGCCAAAGTCGTCGAACTGCCGACGACGAGCGTTTGATTCGTAGGCCCAGTGGCGGTGGTAACGCCGGAACCAAGACGGAACAACTTCGCCTGTCGAGCACCGAGGCTCACGTTCCACGTTGAGCCGCTCACCGACGATAGCGCACCGCTCCACAAATCCACGGCCGTGTAAATTCCAGATATGCCAAGGCGGGCAAGATTCAAACTTTTGTTCGCGCTGAAGGCGGAATAGTTGAACACGGCCACATACCATGTGTTGCCATCTTGCCGGACAAAGACATTGCTAGCGTTCGCGCCCGTGTTGCCCTCCACGGGACGAAACGTAACGCCCGCCCGCGCGACTTCGTTGATGCCCGCGCGTGTCAGACAATTCTGCGCGAGGCTTTGACCAGCAGAGACCGCCAGATCGTCGCTGTTCAGAAAAATCGTGCCACTGATAGCGCAATTGATGACGCGGCTCTGGTTCTCGTTCGCTGTCACGCCTGCGAATCTCATCATGTCTGGATCGTTGAACTGATAAAGCCGGCCGTGCAACCACCAGCCGTAGTTCACCGCCTGCATCGTGGCTTCGGTGTCGTCAATCGAAGCCGCCGCATCGCAGTAGATGCGGCGCGCATGGGCGTAACGATACGGGAAAACTGGCGCAATAGATTCACTGAGAAACATGCGACCAGCGTTTTGCGTGACGAGATACTGCATCCCTTGGTTGTAAGCCTGGATACCGGTCATGACGCTGGCATCGTAATGAACGCCTTCCATCGCTCCGTGTGTCAGGAAGTCCAGCTTCAAATACTCGAAGCCGCGGGTCTTGAAGTAATTCAAATAGTAAGCGGCCATCTGCTTGAAGCCGGGATGGGTCGGATCAATTGCGATGCCGTTGTCATGGGTCTCGATGTCACCACTCGGCGTGCGCAGGTAAGCCTGACTCCATTTGTAACTGCTGCCGGTCATGAAGTAGTTGGACCCCTGAGCCGCGGTACCCCAATAAACAAAGGGCGTCCAGTAAATGCCGGGCCGCTGGCCATTGGTGCGGCAAACGTTCGCGAACTGCGTGAGCTCCGCGTCGCTCATGTTGTCCCAGAACGAATCCAGGTTCACGTAAACTGTGCCTTGGTTCTGAAAATGATTCGGTTGAAGATTGGTCTTGATGAAATACGAAACCGCCGTGGCGTTGGAGAAATTCACGCCCGTGCCGTAGGCATACCAACTGTTCCAGCCGAACGGCACTCCATCGTTCCATTGCAACCTGGCGGCGATGGCAGCGTTGGCGTCGGCGAAGTTTTCGAGCACGTTGCGCCAGTCGTTGCCGAAGCCAACGAAAGCAGTCGGTGAAACAATCGTGTTGCCCTTTACCAGGCCATGTTCGATGACGTCGCGCGTATCGCTTGAAGTCACGCCGCCAAAGACGTTCAGCACGTTGAGCCGGTCGTTTGCGCCTTGGAAGTAAACGCCGGTCTTCCACGTGTCATGCGTCACCGAGCCGACGACAAGTCCGTTCCGCGAGGTATTGTCGTACAAGGCCGCAACCTCATAGCTGAGGCTTGTGTTGTTGATCGGCATGGCATTGTAACTGAACGTGAACGAGTCGTTATCGAACGGCACGGTCAGCGCACGATTGTCGGCATAGCTGCCGATATCCACACCGCCCGTCTGATCCATCACCACCGGCCCCATCCAGCGTGATTGCAGCGTGCTGCCGATCATCTGGACTTGCGCGAGGAAACTGTTGTCATGGTCCAACGTGAAGAATTGTTTCATCACGGGCAGACCGTTTCCGCTCAGTGTGATTTCCACCGTGTTGCTGTTCACCGTCCAAGCGCGGGTGCTGTAAACAGTTCCCGTAACGTAATTCGTCAGCACGTCGTTGGAATAGAGTCCGACCCCCGCGTAGAAGCCGGAGATCTTGAGCGCGTTCTGCCAATAGAAGTTCGCCCGACCCGTGCTGAGGTCGTAGTCGAGGCGGACATTGGCATTGGTCATTTTCAACACATTCCCCACTTGAACAGGAGGCAACATTGATCCGCCGAAAGCGGACAACTGCAAAGCCAGCACCGCTGACAACAGGATCAGACGCGACGGAACAATCATCATGGAGGGCGAACCGCTGGTGCCTGCCAGTCAAGATGCCAGTAAAGACTCCACAGCGATTCCAGCTTGACCGATTCCACGTGGCCGTCGGTAAATCCCATGATGATGTTGCCCGTGAGTTTCTGACCTGGCGGCACCGACTTGGGAGCGGAAGCCGCACTGCTCGAGCCGTGGCGGGCAATCGTCACGCGCGGCATGCCTTCCTTCGAGCCGTCACCAGTGTAGAGGTTGCGCGCCGGTTGATCCGTCTCCAGCGGGTCGAGATTGATCCAGACACTGTCCATGAACATTGGCGTCATCGTAGGTTTCTGCAGCGTGGTATCACTGCGAAACGACCACTCAGGATGAGCGTAGCCATTGTTAAGGGAAAGACTGGGTTTCGAGTTCAACCATTTGTTGAAACCGTAACTGGAGGAGTAAACCGGAGTGGAGAGCGTCCATTGCCAGGCAGTATCGGCGGTCCCGGCCGGATTTACCGCACCGGAGGAATTTCCTCGATTCGGAGCGATGGGACAAATCAGCGAGTTGGTTGACTTTCCGTAATAGACGAGCAGCGTTCCCATCCAGTCGCCTTCGCTCATACTGGGATCGCTGCTCGTTGGTCCCACCCAAGCATGCAGATCCTCCGCATACATTTGTCCCGCCAAGGTCATCTGTTTGAGGTTGTTCATGCAGCTAACTTGATGCGCCCTCAACTTGGCCTTTGCCAGCGCCGGTAACAACATCGCCGCCAGAATGGCGATAATCGCGATCACCACCAGCAACTCGATCAGTGTGAAGGCCGAACGACCGCTGGTTGCCTGCCTGTTTCTTTTCGGTCTCATTCGATTGTCCCTAATTTATTCTTCACGCCGCCAATCAGGGCACTTGGAGAAGATAGAATCTCC
>SCTL01000222.1 GCA_004297495.1 Verrucomicrobiota bacterium | reverse complement strand
TTTCCGGGTTGGTTCTGCTCGCTCGGCTGGCTGACGATGCCCGCGCTCGCGCTCGTCGCGCTGCGGCATTGCAAAAACTTTTTCGGCGGCAAACCGGATATCGCCGTGTTCTACAACCCGTATTATCTCCCGATGCTCAAGGCCATCCGGCCCAGGGTGACGGTCTATCATCCGATTGACGATTACACGATTTACTGGCCGCACCGCGCCGCGCGAACAATGCGGCTGGAGGACAAAATCTTCCGGCGCTCCGACCTCATCGTTTGCACCGGTAAATTCATGGTGGACGAGTTCCGGAAGAAGTATCCCGAAATGTCCGAGCGGATTCATCACGTCCCAAATCCTGTGCCGGAAAAACTCATCGTGCCGCAGCCGTTGCCGAGGACGTTCTTTCGCGGCGATGGAACGGACGCGCGCAGGCCAATGCTCGGCTACGTGGGCCGCATCGCGGATCGTTTGCACGAGCCGGTGATTCACGCGCTAGCGGCGGCGTTGCCGTGGGTGGACATCTGCTTCGCTCCCGTGCCCGGCGAGATGCAGCGACGACAGCAGCAAGGTTTGGAAAATCCATTCGCCAAGTATCCGAACGTAAGATTCTTCGAAGACTTGCCTAAGACGAAGTTGATCGAATTCGTGCGTAGCCTCGACGTCTGTCTGCTTCCGCAAATCGGCAATCACTACAACAAGTGCGCCTCGCCCCGCAAACTCTGGGAGTATCTGGCGTCTTCGCGGCCGGTCGTGGCACTGAACACGCCCGAAGCGGAAGTCCTTGCGCCTTACGTTCACAACGCAATCTCCGTGGAGGACTTCGTCGCGTGTGTCACGAGCATTCTGCTCCACGGCGAGCCAGCAGATTATTCCACGCGCCGACTGGAACTTGCCAGGCAACACACCTCCACACCGTTGGCGAATCGTTACGCACAGCTGTTAAAAGAGACTTGCGCACGCAAGGGCGTTGGCATCGGCGCATGAGCCAACGATTGAAAATTGCAGGCTACGTTTATCCCTCGGACCTGATCGAGCCGACGGGCGTGGGCATGTTGACGTTGCACATGAACCTCGCGCTCGCGCGGAATCCCGACGTCGAATTCAAGCTGCTGACTTCCGCAAGCGAACTGACCGGCAACGGTCGGTTGCCTGACTCGCATCCCCTGCGCAGCATCCCAGCCATCGGCTTGCCGATGAGCCGGCAGATGCGCGAAGGCTGCTGGCTGGCGTTCAATCGGCCGTACATTGACCGCGAACTGCCGGACGATTGCTGGATTTACAATTCACTCGAAACTTACACGCCCACGCGCCGCTGTCGGCGCATCGTCACAGTGCATCACATCGAGCCGGCAAAGCCCGAGCGCAGTTTCCGCCAACGGCTGGCGCATCTTCGCCTGCAAAAAGCCATCCGCACGGCGGACGTGTTGCTGGCGCAATCCAATTTCACCGCTCACGAAATCGCAAACTTGTATCGCGTCCCCGTGGAACGGATTTCCGTCGTCGGCAGCGGCGTGGACGAGTCGCTTCTTACAGAGCGACTGACACCCAAACCATCACCTTACACACCCTATGTCATCTCCGTCGGCGCGTTTCAATTGCGCAAGGGCACGGATTATCTCTTCGCGATGGCGCGGGAACTTCAGCGTCGCGGTTCGCCGCTGAGGATCGTTTGTCCATTTGGACTACGCGGGCTGCCGCCGTTCACCGAGGAAGTGAAATCGCTGCCGAACGTCGTGGCGCTCGACTACGTGAGCCGCGGGGAATTGCTTGATTTGATTCGTGGCGCCGTTTGCATGGTGATTCCGTCACGGCTGGAAGGATTCGGCTTGACGGCCATCGAGTCCATGGCGTTGGGCACACCGGTTGTGGCGTCGAACAACAGCGCGTTGCCGGAAACGCTCGGCGCGGCGGGCATCCTGGTTGAGCCAACCGATGCCCGAGCATTGGCAGATGCGACGGAAAATATTTTCGCCGATGCACAGCACCGTTCGCGGCTAGTCTCGATTGGGACTGTACGCGCAAGGAATTTTACTTGGCAGAAGTGCATGGAGCGGTTGATTCAGGCGACAATGAATCGAACTCCGGCTGTAGCTCCTTCGAGAAATCACTCCCAAAAACCCTGACCGAACAAGGTTAGATGACTTATGTCACCTTTGCTTTCTATCGTCATACCAACACTCAATCGCGCCAACTATCTCCAAGAGGCAATCCGCTCGTGCGTGAATCAACGAATGGCTGACTTGGAAATCATTGTGGTAGACAATGCCTCAGAAAATCCCACGGCGAACGAGCACGTCTGTTCTAGCTTCAAAGACCAGCGTGTCAGGTACGTCCATTTCACCGACCGGGTTAATCATGGCGCTAGCTGGACACGCGCTATTCATCAGGCTAAGGGGGAATTCAGCAAACTTCTTTGCGATGATGATGTTCTTTCTCCGGATTACGCACTCACCGCTGTAACGGCGCTACAAAAACAGACGCAAGCATCGCTCTTTTCCTGTGCGTGGCATCGGACGCCCGATATTTCAGCAATCGCCTGGGGTGATTTGCAAGGTTCGGAATGTTGGTGGATTCCTCCGGGAGTGGTCCGGGTGCTCAGTTACTTGGATATGGTTGGAGGAGGACTCCCAACGCTTGCGTGTTTCCGGACCGACCAACTTCTCCGGATAAATCCCCCTTTTGATTCGGAGGCGTATCTCGATGCTTGTGATTCAGGGTGTTGGCAACAACTGATACGTCATGGCGGTCTCATTATGCATCGAGCCAAACTCGCTGGTGAGCGTCTCCATCCAACGCAAACCCAGAAGCAATGGACATTGGAACACTATCGGGCTGTTTTTACGCGTCTCAAAGTCGCTGCATGGGAAGTTTTGACTGAATCAGAGCGCCGAGGGTTGCCGGACCCCAAGAGTTATGTGAGAGCTTTGGATTTGCTTATGCG
>SCTL01000221.1 GCA_004297495.1 Verrucomicrobiota bacterium | reverse complement strand
CGCCATTGGTCAATGCACCGAAAACTTTCACGGCATCATTGGTCAGGGGCGCGTGGCGGATTTCAAAAAGGTTCGTGCAACCGGCGGCGAGGGTCAGTGCGTTGCTGAAGGTGAGTGAACCAATGGCGTTGCTGCCGGGAGCGAGCATCGCAGCATTGGCAAGCGTGAAATTTCCTTTCACGGAACCGTTGCCCCAGATTGTCTTTCCGCCACCCAGCGTCATGGAACCGGTACCGCCCACAGAAAAGTCGAGTTGCGCACCAGCAGCGATGTAAATGCTCGCGGAGTTGGAGATTGAGCCAATGGGTGGCGCATAGAGCGACAAGATGCCCGCGGTGATCAGGGTCGGTCCGGTGTACATGTCGTTAGCTGCCAGGATCAAGTTTCCGCTTCCCAGTTTCGTCAAGCCGCCGTCCACCGTCGAACCCAGCGCCGGATCGTGCAGGAGTGGTGCGCCGATCGCAATGGAGTTGAAACCTCCGTCGTCAATCTTGACACCGCCCGCTTGAACCCAGTTGGACGAAACACTCATGACCGGCAGGAAGGCAGCATTCGCGGCGCCGGCTTTCAACACGCCGCCGTTGAATTGAATCACATTTGTCTGCGCCGTCTTCGTTTTTGTGAATCCACCGACGGTGAGCGTGCCGCCGTTGAGCCGGAGGAATGTCGCGGCCGTGGTGCGGTTGACGTTGTTTAGATCGAGGCTGGCGACACCGAGGCTGAGCGCGCCGCTGTTTTGAAGCGTGACCGTCACATTGCCGCCAGCCTTGGTGCCGCCGAGGCTGCAACCACCGAGCGTCAGCGCTGCGTTGTCTTTGATCGTCACGTTAGCACTGCGGTTGTTGTCACTGCCGTCGCGACCGAGCGCGCAGCCGGTTTGCGTGGTAGTGACGACGGCATTGGAGGCAAAGGACACCGTGCCGCGCGGCACGATGAGGAAATGCGAACCGAGCAGCGCATTGCCGGTGAACGTGAGTTGCCCGCCGGTGTCCGCGCCGGGCCGCCATTGGCTCGAACCCTGACTGATGACATTGCCGGCCCAGATGCCCGTGCCGTTGGTGCCTTGCATCATCAAATCGCTCGTGGCGGTGCCGAGGATGACAAAATCGTTCGTGATCACAATACCGCCCCCGACCATCACCGAGCCGTTGGTGTAAGCCACCGGGCCGGTGCCGGCGGCGGCGTTGTTGGACAGGATGAGATTGCCGGAAAAGTTGGTGGTGCCACCGGTGTAACTGTTCGCGCCGGTGAGATAGATCGTGGCGCTGGAATTGTTGACGGTCAAACTGCCCGGGCCGCTGATGTTGCCCGGCGCAACAACGGTAGTCGTCGGTTTGAAGGTCAGCACCGCGTTGTTTGTGATGTCGCCCTGCGGCGGTGTGCTGGAGCATTCCAGCGCGCCGGCGAGGATCGTGGTGCGGTTCGTGAAACTCTGCGCACCGGAAAGCGTGAGCGTGCCTGCGCCGGTTTTGATGAGTTCACCGCTGCCACTGATGGCGGCGCTGCTCGATAGCGCGGTGGCATTGGCGAAGATGAGCGTGTCGTTGTTCGTCACGTTGCCGGCAAGGTTGCCGTTCACCGAAACGCCATCGCCGAGTTGCACGATGCCTTCATTGATGGTCGTGCCGCCGGTGAACGTGTTGACCGTCTTCAACGTGAGATTGCCCTGGCCGACTTTGTAGAGCGAACCATTGCCCGAGAGCGCGCCGCTGCCGCCGATCGTGTAATCCTGGCTCGCGACGAACGCCATTGCGCCGGGCGAGAGCGAGGTGGCGAGGTTGATCGCGGGCGAAGCCGAGCCGCTGTCATCGAACGTGACGTTGTCGCCGCTGTTGAACGCGACGAGGTCCGTGCCCTTCAACCAGTTCGCCGGGCCGCCGTTGGTCCAGGCGTTTGCCGCGCCGTCGCCCTGCCAGACGAGGTTGGACGGCGGTTGCAACGCGGAGATCGCAACGCTCACGGTGTTGGTGTAACTGCTGCCGTCGGCGGAATTGACGGTGAATTGAAAACTTCCCATGCCGATGAAAGTCGCAGTCGGAGTGAACACAGCGAAGTGCGAGTTGGAAATCGTGACGCTGCCGTTGACCGCGCCGCTGACGGCATAGACGGGCGTGTCATTCGTGAAGCCGGTTGTGTATGGCCACAAGTCCAGGACGACCGGGACGTTCGTGCCCGTGCTGGCGTGCGGATCGGCGAGCCAGTTGATGTATTTCTCGATGCGCGCGTAGCCGTCGCCGCCAAGGGTCATCGCGTCGGGACTGCCGAGATTGAAACTGCTGGCTTGCTCAAAATAATCCGGCATGCCGTCGCCATCAGTGTCCTGCGGCAACGTGCCGCCGTTGATGATTCCGTAGCCGTTGTTGCCGAGACCGGTCTGCGTCTGGCTGGTGTAGAATCCGCCGCCGGGGCCGGCGGTGCCCGCGCCCGTGCCGACCGCGCCGCTGCCCAAGGTCTTCACCTGACTGATGACGAGATCGTCCACCTGATCGCGCGGAAAAGTTCCCGCGGTTGAAACCGCCACGCGATACGCGGCGCGCGCGGAGTAAAGAATGGAAGTCGAGGTGAGCGACGACCACGGCGAGGGAAGCACCGTGCCGTAGGGCGGGCCCTGATACCAGTACGGCGTGGTGATGCCGCCGCCGAGGGAGCCGTTGCTGTCGCTGTCGTAATAATTTCCCGAGTAGTAAATGCTCTGGTCGTTGTCCACCTGATACCACGGCAGGTTCGAGCTGCTCCCCGGGCCGGCGATGAAATAATTGTTCACGATGTCGTGATCGAACGGCGTGCTGGTGTGCGTGGTGTAACCGGCGGAGCAGTTGTAGAGCACGTTGTTGATGAACATGTCGTTGATCTTCGAGAGCGGATTGCGATTGTGCGAATTCGCGAAGATCGTGTAGAACCACGCCATCGTGCTGCTGACCGATTCGGTGTGCGCGCCAAACTGCTGGCCGGTCGGGTTGGCGTTGAGGCAGTTCTGAAACGTGACGTCGGTGACGGGCCAATTCTGCCAGTCGTCACTCACGGCATCCACGTTGTTCCACGGTCCGAACTCGAACGAGCAATGATCGAGGATGACATTCTTCGCGCGATAAAGACTCAAGGCGTCATCACCCGTGCTGATCGTGTCGCTGCCAGGACGGATGCGGATGTAACGACAGATAATGTTGGCCCGGCTCGCAAAAGAAATTTCCCCGCCCTTGAACCCGATGCCGCCGCCGGGCGCGGTCTGGCCGGCGATGGTGATGTTCTCGCGCACGCTCACGGCGGTGAGGAGCGAGATGTAACCGCCGACGTCGAACACCACGATGCGATTGGGCGAACTCACCGCTGTGCGGAAGGATCCCGCGCCGCTGTCCGCCAGGGTGGTGACGTGATAAACCGATCCGGCACGTCCGCCGGTGGCGTTTGCGCCGAAACCCATCGCGCCGGGAAAGGCGGGCGTTTGCGCCAGCAGCGAATTGGCGGCGGTGCAGAGCGCGAACAGAACACAGGCTGTTCGTGCGAAACGTGAGTCAATCATTGAAATATAATCTTAGCGGTTGCGCGGCGATTGGGCAGTCGCCAGTTCAGGGGAGCAGGAGGCGGTAAAACGACTGCGGCACGCCGGGCGCGATGGCGTTGGTGAAACTGAACGTGCCAGTGTTGCCAAACTGATTGGTTTGCAGGCGCGTCCAGTTTGTCACCGGCACCGCGAGGTTCGTGGTCGTCAGCACGTAATAAGGCGAGTTGGTCGGGCCGCCGGAGCCGCTGCCGATCAGATTACCGCCCGACACCGCCACGCTACTGATGACCGGCGGATTCTGCACCTGCACGAGCAAACGGATTTGTCCGGCTGTGTTCGTATTCACGGCGCAGGCGAAGCCCGCAGGCTTGCTCGTAACCACGGGCGTCGTGCCGCTCAACGCGCCAGTGTAAGTCATTAGCGTGTAAGTGCCGGCGGCGAAACCGGCGACGTTCGTGATGTTGAGTGAGCCGCCGAGAACGAGCGCGCCGTTGACGACGGCTTTGTCGCTGGCGGCGGGCGTGCCGAGTTCAAAATTCAAAAATGATCCGCTGTTCAACGTGAGCGTGTTGTTGATCGTGAGCGTGCCCACGCTCGCACCGGGCGAGATTGCACCGCCGGAATTTACCGTCACGGCCGGACTCACGCTACCGGTGCCACCGAGCGCGCCGCCACTGGCGACTGTGACCGCGCCCGAACCGATGGCGCTGCCGCTGGTGTTGTTGGCGAGCACGAGGCCGCCGTTGATCGTGAGGCCGCCGCTCCAGGAATTCGCGCCGGTCAAAATCCATTTGCCCGTGCCATTCTTCACGAACGTCGTCGTGCTGTCGTTCTTGATGATGCCGTCGAACTGCGCGTCGCCGTTGTTACCGCCAACTTGGTACGTCGTGCCGCCGGAAGTGGAGTTGCCCGGCCCGACCCACGAACCGCCCGCGCCGCCCAGCGCGCCGATGGTGATGGTGGTCGAGCCGCCGTTGCGCGTCATGACGACGTTGGTGTTGAGAATGATCGTCGCGCCGGGAAAGCCCGTGGAGGTGGCGACGCGGAATTCGTTGCTGCCGCTGGTGAACGTGCGCGCATAGACGTTGATGATGCCGGCGAAGGCGGACCAGTTGCCCGCGATCGCGTCACGGACATAGTCCACGGTGAGATTCAGCGTGCCGCCGCCGGTGAGCGTGCTGCTGATGGAAGCGCGCGGTGGCGTGAGCAAAGCGCCGACAGTATTCGTCGGCACAAAGAGCGGATCGTTGAACGTGCCGAAGTCGGTGCCCGAGCTGCCGCCATAGCCGTAAAGTTGCAACGTGCCGCCGGCAATCGTCGTCGTGCCGGAGCCGAGGCCGGCATCGCGCGCGTAGGTGGTGGTGAGGTTCACGACGCCGTTGCTGATGGTCGTCGCGGCGTGCGTGTTGTTCGTCGTGATCGCGAGCGTGCCCGCGCCGGATTTCGTCAGCGTACCGCTGCCGATGATCTGCCCGTTCGCCGTCAGTGTTCCGGTGGTGATTTCAAGAATGCCGTTGCCCGCGAGTGTCGCGCCGCGATCCGTGGCCGTCGTGCCGCCAGTGTGGCGCAACGTGGCGTTGGAAATCGTAAGATTCGCCGCCGCGTTACCGCTTGCACCGAGGCTGCTGGGCACGCCGCCGTTGTAAATGCGGTTGACCGACAACACGCCGCCGCCAATGAAAACCGGGCCGGTAAAGTCGTTCGTGGTCGCGATGGTGAGCGTGCCGAGATTGGTTTTCGTCAGGCCGGTCGAGCCGGTGATTTTGCCCGAGCCGGTAAAGGTGTAATTGTTTGACGCGCCGACCGTGACAGAGTCCGGCGTGAGGTCGCTGATAAGAGTCGCCGTTTGATTCGACGCGCCGGTGTTGTCGAACACGACGTCGTCAAAGAAATAGAAACGGTCCGCCACGCCGTCATTGAGCCAGCAGACATTCGTGCCGGTGTCCCAATAATTATTTCCGCCATTGCCAGTCCAAAGCAACGTCGCGGGTGGTCGTGTGGCGCTGACGATGATGGCGATGGCGTTGGGCGGATTGGTGAGGGTGCCGCCGACGCCGGTGACTTTGAGATTCGTGAGTCCGCCAATGAGCGAGCCGGTGTAGGTGAAGAGCGTGTAAACGCCGTTGCCGGGCAAACCGTCGAGCAAACTGATCTTCACGGTGTTCGTGCCGGAGAGCGTGAGATTGCCGATGACGCGGATGACGTCGTTCGTTTTGATCGTGCCGGTGGGATCGTCGGAAAAATCAAATCGGTTCGTCACGCCTCCGGATTCGGAAAATGCATTCGTGATCGTAAGCGTGCCGGCTGCGCCAATGCCGTCGCCGGGCGTGATCGTCACGCCGCTCTCGACGGTGAGTCCGTTGCCCAGACT
Organism: Verrucomicrobiota bacterium; assembly: GCA_004297495.1. Classification (GTDB taxonomy): domain Bacteria; phylum Verrucomicrobiota; class Verrucomicrobiia; order Limisphaerales; family JADLHS01; genus SCTL01. Next base: position 5,483 of record SCTL01000221.1, on the reverse strand, counting down.
GCCCTTGCCGCCAATCGTGCCGCCGCTGCGCGCCGTGACGGGGCTTTGCGTCAACGCGCCGTTCACAAGCAGCGTGCCGTTGCTGACGGTGGTGTTGCCGGAAAAAGTGTTCGTGTTGTTGAGACGGAAAATTCCCGTGCCGTTTTTCACGAGCGTCATCGCGCCGGACAGCGAGCCGCTGCCCGCAAGCGCATAATTCTGCGCGGCGTTGACGAACACGGTCGCGGGGGTGAGCGAGCCGACGAGATTCAGGTTCGGCGAGGTGAAGCCGGAATCGTCGAACGTGACGGTGTCGCCGGTGTGAAAGGGAAAGAGCAGTGAGTAGGAGTCGAACCAGTTCGCGTCACCGAGAGTGTTCCAGTTGTTGGTGAGCCCGTCGCCGCGCCAGACGAGGTTCGTGGGCTGGGATTGCGGCGCGAAGAACAAGTTGAACAGCCGCGTGATCGTGCTGCCGTCGGAATCCGTGACAGTAAATTTGAAACTCGCCGGACCAGTGGCCGCAGGAACGAAGCGCGCGCGCTTGCCGCCGGCAGCGAGCGAGACGGTGCCGTTGGTCGGATTGGAAACTGAGAATGATGGTGACCAGTTCGTGAAGCCGCGCGTGAACTGGCGGAGTTCAATGTCCACCGTGGTGTTCGTCGGCGCGATGCCGTGCGGTTCGGCGAGCCAGGTCAGGTAATCTTCGAGCCGCGTGTAGCCGCTGCCGCTGGGGCTGGCGGCATTGTTGTCGGCGACGAGCGGATTCGAGCCGGTGCCGTTTTCCCAATAGTCCGGCATGCCGTCCTGATCGGTGTCGAGCGGCAGCGGGCCGTTGCGAATTGTTCCCGGGCCGCTCATCGGCGCGGCGTATTCGCTGGCGATGGTTTCGCCGACGACGCCCCAAGTTTGAAGTTCATACATCAACCGCTCGTCCACACTGTCGCGCCGTTGCGAGGTGCCGACATCGCTGATGGCAAGCTTGAGCGCGGTGAGCGGAGGGACGGCGTTTGTGATCGGATACGGAAATGGCGTGGACAGCAAATCCATCGGGCCGTAGTTCGCGAACGCGAGGTCGCTGCCGTTGAGCACGCCGTCCTTGTTGCCATCATACCAGTTGTTCGTGGCGTAGATGTGGAAGTTGGAATTGCCGCCGCCGAACGCGGACGAACTGCTGTACGGGCCTTTGATGAAATAATTGTTGAACGCGTTGGCGTAGGAATCGCCGGCGGAATCGCCACCCATGTTGTAGCCGATGGTTTCCCAGTTCACGACGACGTTGTTCACGAACTCGTTGACGAATTTGACCTTCGGATTGCGCGTGTCGTTGTCAATGTAGAGGCAACGCAGAATACTCACGCCGCCGTCCGCCTGAATCAAACCGCCCGCCGAGTGCGTCTGCAAGCCCTGCCCGATGATGCAACTCTGGATGGTGATGTTCGTGATGCTGCCGTTGACGGAAAAAGTTTCGTCGCGCCCCCACGACACGCTCATGTGATCAAAAATCATGTCGTGCCCGTTGGCGATGCCCATCGCGTCGGTGCCGCTATCGCCGTTGATGCCTTCGCGCACGCGGAGGAAGCGGCAGATGTTGTTGTGCGAACCGGAAAACGAAAGTCCGTTGCCATAAAGCGTGACGCCATCGCCGGGCGCGGTCTGGCCGGCGATGGTGATGTTGGGCTTGGGCGCGTAACGCGGCGTTTGATAATCAATGATGCCACCAATGTCGAAGACCACGGTGCGACCGGAAACGCTCACGGCATCGCGGAACGAGCCCGCGCCGGAGTCGTTCGTCGTCGTGACGTGATAAACGGTGCCGCCGCGACCGCCGGTGGCGAATTTGCCGAGCCCTTCCGCGCCGGGGAAGGCGGGGAGTTGGGCGTTGGCGGACGTCAAGGTGAACCAACAGCAGCACGCGAGCGCAACAATGGCGGCAGCAAAGCGGCGGAAATTACGACAGTGAGTCATTAGCAGGAGAACATAGCAGACACAGGCGACGACGGTAATCGCCAGTTTCTGCAAATCTTGTTGGAAAATCGGCAGCAACCAAAACAGTCGGTCTTCACGTGTTGAATCGAATTTGGCCTCGGGGAGCGTGGGCCTGTGTGGAGATTCCAGAGTTCAGTTCTTCGTAGCCAGGATGGACTGGACGTAACGCAGATCGGCGTGATCTGCCGCCGTGTCGGTCGTAGTGAGACTGGCGATGGCCAGCGTTGAACTGTTGGCCCAGCGGCGGAAACTCGCGTGGCCGTCGGCGAAGGAAAAATTCGCGCCGCGATGCCAGAGGGCCGGAACGTTGTACCAAATGTTGACCGGCCCCTGACCCGGCGCGCCGTCCGGCGAGAATCCAAAATGGCCATCATCAATCGAGAACTCGGCTTCCTCGGTGAAGACAAAAGCCAGTGACGGCTTGGGCGTATTGATCTCGGCTGACTTTTTGTTCACGTGATAACCCGTGAGTGACTGCTTCTGAGCGCCGACGTCTTCGCCATTCATGTAGCAATTCATCGAGCAGGTCCGAATCCGGGACTGAATGCCGTTGTAAGGCCGGGTGTCCGCCGGGCAACGGTAGATGTTCACGCTCTTGTTGAAACTGTAGAGCAGCCCGTTTCGAATCGGCACCGGATCCACGGCGTCGGCGGCGACGGTCATGTCGCCGAGAATCCAGCCGCTCGCGGTCGAGGCCGGTTTTTTCAAATTGGGCGGCAGCCGGTCGAGATTGTCGTCCACATACATCTGCCAGCAAAGTTCCAGTTGCTTGAGATTATTCAGACACGAGGTTTGCGCGGCCTTGGCCTTCGCCTTCGATAACGCGGGCAGCAGCATCGCGGCGAGAATCGCGATGATGGCGATGACGACGAGCAGTTCGATGAGCGTGAAGCCACAGCGGCGTCGCCAAGTTGGAATGTACGTTCTCAAATCTTAAAAACAAAAGCCGCCGGAATTTTGGTGCGTGGCTCGTTTGAGTCTTTCACGCGCCATTCCGGCGGCCAGAGTCGGATGCGTCAAAACGCGCGGATCGCGTAGAAGCGCCGCGGCGTGTTTGGATCAATCGCGATGGGGGCGCTGGTGTAATTGCCGCTGCCATCGAAGACATCGTTCAAGACGACCGTCCAAGCGTCCAGCGACAGCGTGACATCAGTGGAGGTCACGATGGACAACGCGCCCCCGGGCAAACCGCCCGTCGAAGTCAGCGTGATGTCCGTCGGCGTCGCGGTGACGCTGAGCGTGGGCGGCGGCAGGATACCGCTGACGGAGACGGTGCCGTCCACGGCGAGGTTGTTCGTGTTCCAGGTGAAGTAACCACCGTTGACTGTGGCAAACGTTCCGCCGAGGGAACCATCGAACAGATCGAACGTGTCGCCGACCTGCAAAGTGGCGCCAATGTTTTTGATGGTGAGCGTGCCGCCGAAGGCGATGTTGGTCGCCACCAATTTGTCCGCAACGAAACCACTGCGATTGATTTCCATCACGCTATTGCCGCCGAGCGTCACGGCGTTGGTGGCGGTGAGTGTGCCGATGGAGAAGCCGGGAGCGACAGTTCCGTTAGCACCAACGTTCAGGCTGCCGAGCAGCGTTCCGTTGCCGCGTAGAATCTGCGGAGCGGAGCCAGCGCCAAGATTCAACGTCGTGTCGCCGCGCGCCGAGACGTCGAGTTTGCCCGGCGAAACAATTGAAATATTGGTGCTGTTATCAAACGAACCGGTGCCCGACAAAGCCAACACGCCGTTGCTTACGGTCGTGGAACCACCGTACGTGCTTGTGCCCGTGAGCGTCAAAGTGGCGGTGCCGACTTTGACAATGTGCGCGCGGCGAGGCGTGGAAACCTCGGTGATCGTGCCGTCGAACGTCGTGTCGAGATTTTTGCCGCCGATCAGATAGGTGGTCGGATTGTCCGCCGACGACGCGCCGCGCACCTGCGTTGAGGCGCCTCCTTTGAGTGCGCCGACATTGATCGTCTGATTCCCATTGCGGTTGTTCATCACCGCGGAATTGTTTCCGAGATCGAAGATCGCGTTGGAACTTCCCGTACTCGGGTGGAAACGCATAAAGCCGATGGTATCGGCCACCATCGTCCCGCTAAAGCCGGACACGTCCGCTTCCATGGTAAAGGTGTTGCCGCTGACACCCTCCAAGTAAACCGTGCCGCTGCCAGTGATTTTATCCACGGTGTCATTCCCGCCATTCGTAATGTAGTTGTTGTTGCCAACGATGCTGAGCGTGTTGGTCAACACCTGAGCGTCCGCCCCAAAGACGAAGGCCGCCGGACTCACCCCGCCGTTCAACGTCAGCGTGTTCGTGCCCAACGCGGAGAGGTTGATGCTGCTCGGCTGGCCCGCACGGACCGAGCCCGCAGTGACCACCGTGCCGCCGCTGTAATCATTCGGGACGTTGAGATTGAGCTGGCCGTTGCCCGTCTTGGTCAGCACACCGGAACCCGTGACCAAGCCTGAGAAGGTCAACGCCACCGCCGGGTCGAACACGCTGACCGTACCGCCGCCACTTTGCAGCGTGGCGCCGCGATTGATGTTTTTGTTGTTTGCGCCGAGATACTCCAGCGTGCCGCCATTGAACACGATGCTCGCATTCCCGGCTTGCGGCGCACCGATAGGGCTGGCCGAAGCGATGTTAGCAAGGTTGGAAACACTCAAGGTGCCGCCCGCTAAAGTGGTCACGCCGGTGTATTCATTGGTTTCAATCAGGATGGTCAGCCGACCGCTGTTGGTCTTGGTCAAGCCGGTCGTACCCATGATCCGGGCATCTCCACCAAACGTGTAATCAACCGAGGCATTGACCGTAATACCATTCGGCTGGAGGTCACCGACCAGATTCACCGCCGGCGAAACCGACCCCTGATTGTTGAAGGTGACGCTGTCGCCAGTCAGGAACTTGAACGTGGCCCCGCTGCCGTTGTTCGTCCAGTTGAACGAGGAATTGAAGTCCCAATTGTTCAGCACCGAATCGCCCAGCCAGACAAGATTGGTGGGACTCCGTTCTACCGTCAGCACCAGGTCAATCGTCTTGGTTGCTGTATTATTTGTGAGGTAGCCCAGTCCGCTGTAGCTCAAATTATTCGTGTCGCCAACCAGAGTGCCATACTTGAACAACTGGTAAGTTCCAACCGTAGGACTGCCGACAAAACTAACATTGACCGGATCGACTCCGGCGCTGATATCCAAAGTTCCGCCCACCACGATTTGATCCGCAACCGCCGGAGAAGTGATGTCGAAGTTGTTCTTAGCGCCACCGCTCTCGGTCAGATTGTTCGTGAACGTGAGCGTGCCAATGACGCCGTCATCCGCCGGTTTGATGAATGAACCGCTGGCCGCAGTGAAGTTATTCGTGACCGTTCCCGTGCCGCGAAGAATCTTGGCGGAATTCAAAGTGAACCCCGGACCAGTATCGAACGTCGCGCCCGTACCCACGGCGATGATGGCCGAGGACGGTAGCGATCCACTGCCGTCCAGTGCGAGCGTGCCCGCATTGATGGAAATCGTGCCGGTGTG
>SCTL01000220.1 GCA_004297495.1 Verrucomicrobiota bacterium | reverse complement strand
CGGCGAGAGCGTGTGCGTAAGACTGGCAGATATGACGTCGTTCTCCATGCCGCGCACAAAATTCGCCGGATTCGTCCCGACGACGTCGCTGACATTCAGGTCATGCGAATAATTCAGGCTAACCGACGTATCCGGCGTGGGCGCATAATTCAACCCGGCACTGACGTAGGGCGCTAGATCCGTGGGTTGACTGGGGGAGTTATACGACTCGCGATAAGTCACGCCTGCACGAATGGAGCCACTCAGGTCCGGACCAAAGGTATGATCAAGACCGCCGTAACCAGTGTGTTGACGGGAGTCACGATCGGCGCTGTATGTGGCGTCCACCGGATGGTTCGTGCTGGTGGAGGAAATGGTGCCCGAAATCGGCTCGTCTCCGGTGAAATTCACTTGGGTGAACTGGTAACCAAGGACGGCGTGTGTCTGGGGAGCCAGCAGCCAATTACCCTCGATGGAAGGCAAGTGTTCGATGCGATCAAGTTCACCGGATAGACTCGACTGGTTCACTGCCGTCCAGCTGCCACTCGAATCTGTAAAGGTAACGAGGTCGGTCGCCGGATTCAGTTTGTTCTCGTAATCCCAGTAGTTATTACCGTAGCCAACTTCGAGACTGAACTCCCGAGTGACCTGAATGTCCGCCACGATTTTGCCGTTGTTTCGGACGTTGCTACCAGGAATGCGTTGAGGGTTGATGACGTAGTTGCCGGAACGAAGAGAGTCTGGCTCCTGGCCAATGACGAACGCTTCGCGCGCCAGGACATTCACACGCGGGCTGAAAGCATGTGCAAGGTCGCCTTGGAATTCATGCGAATGCGACCAGTGTCCCAAGGTAGTCGACTGCGCGGCCTCATACCAACTGCCGGAGTAGGTGTACTTCGCGCCCAGCGAAGTTTGATCCTGCACCAGGGTGTAACCGACGGACGGAGAAACCTCCATGCCGAACGAATCCACCCGGTTGGTGCTGGAGGAGGTGAAAATGTTGTCGTCGTAAAACCCGCGCAACGTCGCTGAAACGCTCCACGGCTTGCCGCCCGCAGCGTCAGCCAGGCCCGCAGCATTCGCGTTCTGGAGTGCGACGGCACCCAATGTCACCAATCCCACCGAGGCAGCTATTTTTTTCATATGCGCTATATGTAAGTTCGGTACGCCTTAGGAAATCTTGTCGGCGTAGAGGTGTACTTGAATCTGGCAAACACTGTCAAATAAATCTTCCGATTTTCCATCCCGCACGGAAGCACAAATTCAATCGTTTACAGGCGTAACTAATGAGACCTTCGCGCTCACGGAATGTTCAAACTTTGACCCACTTGCAACCGACGCGGGTTCAATCCGGGGTTTGCTGCCAGCAACGCATCCGCGCTGATCCGATATTTGCGCGCGATGGAAGCCGGCGTATCCCCGGTCTCAACCCGGTACGTGCGAGTGGTAGCCGGGCGATTTGTCGCCGCTGTCTGCGATTGGCCGGTGCCGCGTCCGACGGTCGGCTCAGTCCTCGCCCGTGGCTGGGTTTGCGCGGGTGACGATTCCGTTCCTGCGCCATTACGGACTCCCGCGCCGGTCCGCCACCGTTCCAGTTCTTCCTTCAACCGCCGGTTCTCCTCAATCAACAAGTTGATCTGCTGTTGCGCTTCCGGCGTCGAACTCAGTGCCGTCAATCCTTTCGTCAATTCCAGTTTCAGCCCCATGATCTGCTGTTGCACGATGTCCGCGTTGCCCGCGCCCGGGCGCAGTTCCAGGTATTTTTCGTAATGATAAATCGCCGCCGCCGGTTTGCCCGCCTTCTCGCCCAGCAGGATGCCCAGTTCATAATGCGCCGCCGCCGAGCGCGGGTTCACATCGAGCGCCCGCTCGAATTCCTCGATGGCGCCCTGATAATCCATGCCGCTCACCCGGCTCTTGCCCGCGAGAAAATGCGGCTCCTTCTCCTCATCCGCCTGGCTCGAACCCGATGGAAAGCAACCACACAACGCGACGACGCAAACCAGCGCGAGTGAACCGACGAAAAAATGTACCGAACGCAACACGCTCCGAGACTATCGGAAACTGCGCCGCCCTGCAATCGCGCGTTCCAGCTTCGATCACGATTCCGCCTGGCCGGAGGAAGTTTTGAAAGGATTGCCCGAAACCGGTCCCGCCCGGCGCGGCAGGAAAAACACGCTCACGAACAAATACACCCAGCCCACCACCAGATGCACCGCCAACGCCAGCCCCAACGTCAGCAAGTCAAACCATCCC